>JBEGRA010000377.1:0-4066 GCA_041180705.1 Pseudomonadota bacterium
GCAATACACCTCATTTGCCGGAGCCCAAGCGCATGCGCATGGACAAATTCACTGCCCGCTTCCAGGCGGGCCTCGCCGATGCCCAATCCCTCGCCGTGGGGCGTGACCACGCCACATTGGAGCCCGCCCATCTCATGCTGGCCCTGCTGGACCAGCAAGGCGGTACTGTGCGGCCCTTGCTCGACAAGACGGGGGTCGCTTTGCCGACGCTGCGGTCCCGTCTCGGTGCCACGCTCGACCGTTTGCCGAAGGTCGAGGGCACGCCCGGGGAAATCAGTCTTTCGAACGATCTCAACCGTCTGTTGAATGTCACCGACAAGCTCGCGCAGCAGCGCGGTGACCAGTTCATTTCTTCGGAACTGTTCCTGTTGGCGGCGTGCGAGGACCGCGGCGAACTGGGCCGAGCCCTGAAAGACGCCGGTGCCATGAAGCCCGTGCTCGAACGGGCCGTCGACGAAGTCCGTGGCGGCGAAAAAGTGCAGGATGCGAACGCCGAGGAGGCGCGCGGCGCCCTCGACAAGTTCACCATCGACCTCACTGCACGTGCTGCCGCCGGCAAGCTGGATCCCGTCATCGGTCGCGACGACGAGATACGGCGCACCATCCAGGTGCTGCAGCGGCGTACCAAGAACAACCCGGTGCTCATCGGTGAACCCGGTGTCGGCAAGACCGCCATCGTCGAAGGGCTGGCGCTGCGCATCATCAATGGCGAGGTGCCGGAAAGCCTGCGTGACAAGCGCGTGCTGTCGCTCGATATGGGCGCGCTCATCGCGGGTGCCAAGTTCCGCGGCGAGTTCGAAGAGCGTCTGAAGGGCGTGTTGAACGAACTGGCCAAGCAGGAAGGTCGCGTCATCCTCTTCATCGATGAATTGCACACGATGGTGGGCGCGGGCAAGGCCGAAGGCGCCATGGACGCAGGCAATATGCTGAAGCCGGCGCTGGCTCGCGGTGAACTGCATTGCGTTGGCGCCACCACGCTCGACGAATATCGCAAGTACGTCGAGAAGGATGCTGCGCTGGAGCGTCGCTTCCAGAAGGTGCTGGTGGACCAACCGTCGGTGGAAGACACCATCGCCATCCTGCGCGGCCTGAAGGAACGCTACGAGTTGCACCACAAGGTCGACATCACGGACCCCGCCATCGTCGCTGCCGCTACGTTGTCCCACCGTTACATCGCCGACCGGCAGTTGCCTGACAAAGCCATCGACCTCATCGACGAGGCTGCTTCTCGCATTCGCATGGAGATCGACTCCAAGCCCGAATCGCTGGATCGACTCGAGCGTCGGCTGGTGCAGTTGAAGATCGAACGCGAGGCGGTGAAGAAGGAAACGGACGAAGCTTCCCGCAAGCGCCTGGAACAGCTCGAGGAGTCCATCACCGAACTCGGCAAGGAATACGCGGACCTCGAGGAGGTTTGGAAAGCCGAGAAGGCCACCTTGCAGGGCGCATCCGCCATCAAGGAACAGCTCGAAGCGGCACGTCTCGAATACGAGGCGGCGCGACGCCAAAATGACTTGGCCAAGCTGTCGGAACTGCAGTACGGGCGCATTCCCGAATTGGAGAAGCGCTTGCAGGCGGCACACGAGGCCGAGGGCAAGGAACGCACTCTCGTGCGCAACAAGGTGACCGACGAGGAGATTGCCGAAGTCGTCTCCAAGTGGACGGGCATTCCCGTGTCCAAGATGCTGGAAGGCGAGCGCGAAAAGCTGCTGCGCATGGAGCAAGTCATCGGGCAGCGCGTGGTGGGGCAGGCGGAAGCGGTGGGGGCGGTGGCCGATGCCATCCGTCGTTCGCGCGCTGGCCTTGCAGACCCGCATCGTCCGAACGGCAGCTTCCTGTTCCTGGGTCCTACCGGCGTCGGCAAGACGGAGCTCTGCAAGGCGCTCGCCGAGTTCCTGTTCGATACCGACGAGGCGATGGTTCGCATCGACATGTCGGAGTTCATGGAGAAGCACTCCGTGGCGCGGCTCATCGGTGCGCCTCCGGGCTATGTTGGCTACGAAGAGGGCGGCTATCTCACCGAACTCGTGCGCCGCAAACCCTATTCGGTGGTGTTGCTCGACGAGATCGAAAAAGCGCACCCCGACGTGTTCAATGTGCTGTTGCAGGTGCTCGATGATGGGCGTCTGACGGATGGACAGGGGCGCACGGTCGATTTCCGCAACACGGTCATCATCATGACCTCCAATCTCGGTAGCCAGCTCATCCAGGAAAAGGCGCCCGAGGGGGACTACGACGACATGAAGGAGGCCGTTCTGGAGGTGGTGCAGGCGCACTTCCGCCCGGAATTCCTGAACCGCATCGACGAGGTAGTGGTCTTCCATCCGCTCGGCCGCGAGCAGATCCGCGCCATCGTGGACATTCAGCTCGGCACGCTGCGGGCTCGCTTGGCAGACCGCGAGCTCGCCCTTGCCCTGACGGACAGCGCTTGCGATCGGTTGGCCGAGGCCGGTTTCGACCCGGTTTATGGTGCGCGTCCGCTGAAGCGGGTGATCCAGCAGCAACTGGAAAACCCGCTGGCGCAGCGCATCCTGCGTGGCGAGTTCCTGCCCGGTGACCACATCGATGTGTCCGCGGTGGGGCCGGAGGGCCGCGCGGGGCTCTCATTCAGCGTCCGCAAGGCGTAAAATCGCTGGATTCCCGGAGGAACCATGCCCTTTTACGAGTACGAATGCGCTGCCTGTGGCCATTACCACGAGGCCATGCAGAAGATGACCGACGCGCCCCTGAAGGCCTGCCCGGCTTGCGGCAAGCCGCGCCTGGTGCGTCTGGTGTCCGCTCCGCAGTTCCGCCTGAAGGGTGCGGGCTGGTACGAGACGGACTTCAAGGGCGCAGGGGATGCCAAGCGCAACCTGGCAGATTCCGCCGAACCGGCGACCAAGACGGATGACGCCAAGGAAGCCAAGACGCGGGTGAAACCGCCGAAACTGCCGGTCGCCGCAGGCAAGCAGGCGGCAGTGGCCAAGGGCGCCCGCCGGAAGGCGGCGAAGAAAACCGCCAGGAAGGCTGCCAAGAAAGCGGTGAAAAAGCCCGCCGGAAAGGCGCCCGCAAAGGCGGCAAAAAAGGCGGCGAAGAAAGCCTCTGGCAAGACGGCGAAGAAGGCAGTCCGCAAGGCGGCTGCCGGGAAGCGCGGCGCCGCCAAGACCGCCCGCCGCAAGTAGTATCCGCGGGCGGCTTCTTGCGCTGCAAGGGGCCCGCCCGTTACTCTAGACGGCTGTTTTCCAACCCTTTTCGGTTGCCGCCGCTCCTTCGGGCCGGCGGTGGCCCGGTGCTTTCCCATGCGTACCCATTACTGCGGCCAGGTCAACGAAACGCTCATCGGGCAGACGGTTTCCGTCGCCGGCTGGGTGGCGCGCCGGCGCGACCACGGCGGTGTCATCTTCATCGATCTGCGCGACCGTGAAGGGCTGCTGCAGGTCGTCTTCGATCCGGACCGTGCCGAGATTTTCCGTGAGGCGGAACGGGTGCGCGGTGAATTCGTGCTGCAGGTGAAGGGCGTGGTGCGTCAGCGCCCGGCCGGCACGGCAAACGCCAACCTGGGCACGGGGCAGGTGGAAATGCTCGCCCATGAACTCGTGGTGCTGAACCGCTCGGAGCCGCTGCCGTTCCAGCTTGACGAGCATGTCAGCGAAGAAGTGCGCCTGAAGTACCGTTACCTCGACCTGCGCCGCGATGTGATGCAGCAGCGTCTGTTGCTGCGGCACCAGTCCACCCGTGCCATCCGCCAGTACCTGGACGACAACGGCTTCATCGACATCGAAACGCCGATGCTCACGAAGGCCACGCCCGAAGGCGCGCGCGACTACCTCGTGCCCAGCCGCACCCATCCCGGCAGCTTCTTCGCGCTGCCGCAGTCGCCGCAGATCTTCAAGCAGTTGCTCATGGTCAGCGGCTTCGACCGCTACTACCAGATCGTTCGCTGCTTCCGCGACGAAGACCTCCGTGCCGACCGCCAGCCGGACTTCACGCAGGTGGATATCGAGACGTCCTTCCTTTCGCAGGACCAGATCATGGACATCATGGAGGGGCTGGCTCGCCACCTCTTCAAGACCGTGAAGAACGTGGA
>JBEGRA010000378.1:0-4041 GCA_041180705.1 Pseudomonadota bacterium
CTGATTCGAGTTCAGCGCGGAAGACAAGGTGTCGAACTTGCCGTTCAGGTCCTGCAGGCCTGTCACCTGACTGAACTGCGCCATCTGACTCAGGAACTCGCCGTTGTCGAGCGGCTTGAACGGGTCCTGGTTCTTGAACTGCGTGACCATCAGCTTCAGGAACTCTTCTTGCCCGAGCTCCTTCTTGCGAACCCCCGTCGGAGCATTCGCCAGACCCAAGCCTTGAAGTTGCTGCAGGTCCAAACCACTGGTGGGAGAGACAGCCATGATCAGCGCCCCATCGCCAGCGTCTTGAGCAGCAGGTCACGCGAGGTGGTCATTACCTCCACACTTCCCTGGTAACTGCGCGAGGCGGAAATCATGTTGGCCATCTCCTCGACCGGGTTCACGTTGGAGCCCCACACATAACCTTCGGCGTCCGCCAGCGGATTGCCGGGGTCGTGCCGACGTACCGGCGTGGTGTCGCTTTGCACCACGTCCAGCACGCGAACCCCGGCAGCGGCCGGTTCTTCGGCAGAAGCGGCATTCGCGCCGACCATCGCGGTCTGGAACACCGGATGCCGCGCGCGGTAAGCCCCCGCGGCCGTCGTCGAGACGGCGTCGGCATTGGCGAGGTTCGAAGCGGTGACATTCAGCCGCATCGACTGCGCGTTCATCGCGCTGCCGGCGACATCGAAAACGTTGAACAGGGACATGGGCCTATTCCTTCAATACGCAGAATCAGGGACTGGCCAGCGCGGCTTCCAGTGCCTGCACCTGCCGCGTGATGAACATGAGACTCGCCTGGTAACGCACGGTGTTCTCGGCGAAGGCCGCCTGTTCCACTTGCGCTTCCACCGTGTTGCCATCGGTGGAGGCTTGATAAGGAACGCGGTATTGCAGATTGCTGCCACCGAGCTCGCTGCCAGCGGCAGTGCCCACCGCCTGGCCGGAGTTGGGTGCAGCCATCGGCAAGTTCGCCTGCTCGCCGGCCAGTACGCTGGCGAAGTTGATGTCCCGCGCCTTGTAGCCAGGGGTATCGGCGTTCGCGAGATTCGCCGCCAACACGGCCGTGCGTTCACCGCGCAACAACAGCGCCCGTTCATGGACGCCAAAGAGCGAATCGAGTGGCAGCATGGGTCTAAACCTCGTAGCAGAACTTCCGCTGTTGCAAGGTGAGCAGCAAGTAGCGTGCCAATCTCCGAAAACCCTCCGCACCGCCGCGAAAGCGCCTGTGCAAGCCACTGAACCCATGGAAGAAACAGGCCTCCATAGCCTCGAAGCGGCAAGGCCTTGCCGCGCGCGTCAGGTTTCCGGCACCGGAGCGCCGCCGGGACAGACCGCTGACACCCGCAGGACAAAGGACCGACGCGAAGTCGTCTGTTGTCAGGCCTGTCGCGTACTCACCCCGCCATGGGCGACTGATGACGCACCCATTACAGGCGGATTGCCCGTCAGCGGGAGTCCGAAAGGCGAATGGCACGCTTCATGCTTTTCGTTTCACAGGGAGGAACGCATGGTGGAAGGGTTTCCCGTTCATGGCCGCAAATACCGCCTGGCGTCGCTGTTGCTGTGCTGCGCCGCGACGCCGTGTTCCGTCAGCGCACAGAGCGCGAATGATGGGCTGGCAAGCACAGCCACCCGTAACGCGGTGATGTTGTCCGCGCGACAAGCCGCTGCCGTGGCGTTGCAGGCACCACCAGCTGCTGTCGCCCTGCGCGAACCCGACCGCCGCCTGCGGCCGCCCTCCTGCCCTGCCGGGTTCGTCGGCCGGCCTGCGCCCGGCACCAGTGGCCCTGGCCGCGTCACGGTGGAGGTCGCTTGCCCGGGCGTGAACTGGCGTACGTTCATTGCAGCCCGCCTCGAAGGTGGCAGCGCTCCCTCAACCGCTACCACCAACACCCCGCCGCGTCGGCAGGACCCACGCCAACCGCCAGCGGTCCGCCGCAACGCCCCTGTCACGCTCACCGCCGGCACGCCGGCGTTTCGTGTCGTTACAGACGGCATTGCCCTGGCAGACGGTGCCATGGGGGCGTGGGTCCGCGTACGCAATTCGACGTCTGGCCGGGAACTCGAAGGCCGAGTGACAGGCGAAGGAGAAGTGTCTCTGGACCCCACCACACCGACGATGCAGGGAATTCCTCAAGTTGCCGCCGAGGCGGTCGATAACACCAGCGTGGGCAAGGTAGCCCGCCGTGGAGACGACAAATGACTGACAAGATCAACGGCTACGGGCAGGGCATTTCCGTGGTTGGCGGCTCGCGCAGCGCAGCTGTCAGCCGGACGGACAGTGCCGGCACGGCCGGCAAGAGCCAGGCGCGGCAAACCGGAGCGGACACGCTGACGCTGACGGATTCCGGTCGGACGCTTGCGCGTCTGGCCGAGGCCGTGGCGGCATCACCGGAGACGGACGGCTTGCGCGTCGATTCGCTCAAGGCAGCCATCGCAGGCGGCACCTATCAGGTGGACGCGAGCCGGGTTGCCAGCCGGCTGATGGCAGCGGACCGCGACTTCGCGGCTCGCTGAAACCGCTGGCCCCGGCAATCCCATGACAGCCCAAGGCGCTGCCGTTCTCGCCACCCTGCCCGCCGCTGTGGCAAACGCCCTGCACGAGCAGGAGGCTGCTGCGCGCCGGCTGCTCAACGCTCTCCAGCAGGAAACGCTCGCCATCGCCGGACGCACCGCCGAAGCCTTGCGCGAAGCCGTCAGCCGCAAGGAACTCGCCGTCCGCGCGCTCGAAGCGGCCGAAGCCGCAAGGCGCGATGCCATGAACCACGCCGGTTTGACCGCAGCCTCACCCGGGATGGAAGCGCCTTGGGGCGCCATTCTCGAGCTATTGCGGCACTGTCGCGATCTCAACGAGGCCAATGGTCAACTGGCCCTGCGTCGCGCGCGGCAAGTGAACAGTGCCTTGCAGGTGCTGCGTGGCGGCACGCCGCAAACGGCGACCTATTCGCCTGGGACATCCGGCGTGGCGTCTCCACGCCATCGCACCCGTCCTCTGGCCTGGGCCTGAGGAGGCGCCGTGCTCGTTCTCAGTCGGCGTGCGGACGAGTCCATCGTCATCCAGCCCGCCGAGGGCACGGACAAGGAAATGACCTTGAAGGACCTGTTCGCCAACGGGCCCATCCTCATCACCCTGCTGGGCGGCACCGGCCGGCGGGTCAAAATGGGCATCGAGGCTCCCGCCGAACTGACCATCCGTCGCAAGGATGAGTGACCCGCGTCACACCGGAACCAGCACCGGAAGTGGGACACTCCCGGCAACTTCCCCACCCCAGCGACGGGACCGCCCCATGGAACGCAGGCTTCATACCCGCCACCGCGCCAAGACCACCGTCTATGTAACGGTGCCCGGACGTGGCGCCCGTTTGTGCAAGGCCCACAACCTGAGCGCGAATGGCGTCTTCGTGGAAACCCACGACCTGCGCCTCAGCAAGGGCGCAGCGGTGGAGTTGGCGTTCGCCATCAACCTCGGCGCCGTCACCAAGATTCACCGCCGCAATGCCATCGTTGCGCACGTGTCGCAGGGCGGCACGGGCTTGCGCATGGAAGGCTTCGGCGGCGCCACGGCCTAGGTCTCCGCGCCAGCCTGCTGCCATTCCAGCAGCAGCTCGGCGCCCGTCCGCGCCACAGCGTCATTCACGGCGCGCGCAACACAAAATCTGCCTTCCGCATTTCGCGCTTTCAGCTCACCGACCGTAGAACGCAGCCAACGCTGCTGAGCCCGGTGCAACTCCTGTTCCAGCAAGGGGTCCCAAGGTCCGTCATCCGCAGCGGCCAAGCGCGCCAGCGCCCAGGCAAGCTCCGGCCCACCACCCTTCTCCGCATACTGCAACGTGAAGCGCCAACCGGCGTGCTCACCGCGTACACGCCATTGGCCGCCGGCCGCTTCCTGCCAAACGAAACCGGGTGGTAACAACGTTGCCAACTCGGCGCCGCCGAGGTCGACAGGAACGCGGTTGCCGTTTGCAAAGGCAATGCCGTCGTCGCCGAAGCTCCAACTGCCGGCACCATCCAGCGCAGCCGCTACCAACGCACGGCATTCGGCTGGCGTGCGTT
>JBEGRA010000379.1:0-4089 GCA_041180705.1 Pseudomonadota bacterium
CAGGACCTGCCCGTCATCCTCACCGAGCAGATTGCGCACTTCTTCCAGCACTACAAGGATCTGGAGAAGGGCAAGTGGGTCACCATCGTGAACTGGGTGGGGCCCGAGAAGGCCGAGCGCATGATCATCGACGGCATCCGCCGTGCCGCGCAGGCCGGTGACGACGTGGCGGCGCACCACATTGCCGCGGGCGCCATGCAGAAGCGTGCGCCGCGCGCCAAGGCGAAGCCGAAGGCAGCGCCGGCAGCGCAGTCCAAGCCGAAGGCCCCGCGCAAAGCCCCGAGCAAGGCCACCCGCAAGGCGACCAAGGCTGCCGACTAGCCTTACGCGCGGGCGGCTTCGTCGCCCGTGGGCCCGGGCTGCCCAAGCAGCCGGGCCCGCGCATCCGGGTGGTAGGGCGGCGCTGCCACCCCGCTGCGCACTTGGTCCAGAAAGTACTTCTCGTACGCGATCTTCATCAGCTGCAGCCAGCGGCCACCGTCGCCCGGCTTCGTGGCCGTCGCGATCTGCTTGAGTGCGTTCAGCACTTCGCCCTGGCCGCCGTAGTCGGGTATGCAAACGCTTGTCCATTTGTTGGTGGCGAGGGGTGGTTGCCCGGCGAGGGTGGCAGCCAGGTTGGCGCAGGCGGTACGCACCATGCCTTCGATGTTGTTGCCGTTTTTCGGCGTGCTCACCGGAACGGGCGTCCACGGCGGCGGTGGGGCAGCCACGTTGGCGCCAACGGCCCAAACATCGGCATAGCTCAGGCAGCGCTGGTGGGCGTCCACCCGCAGATAGCCGCGCGCGTCGCAGGTGGCAGGCAGGAACCGCGCAATGCCGGGCCCGCGATAAGCCGGAAGCACCATGGCGTAATGGAACGGCAGGGTTTCGGTGGCCAGTGGAACGCCGCTGTCCGCGTACCGGGTGACTTGCAAGCTTCCTGAAGCAGCCGAGTCCACGCGCGCATTGGTGATGGCGGAAATGGCGCGGCGACTGAACTGGCCCTCCACGAAAGCACGCGACCCGTTGGCGTCGCCCTTGCCCAAATGACCGAGATACGGCTCCGGCGTGACGAACGTGATGGGCGCGCGATGGCGAATCTTCTGGCGGCGCAGCTCGTCATCCAGCATCAACGCAAACTCTGCCGCTGGGCCGAAGCCACTGGCACCCGGCGCCGCGCCCACCACGATGGGCCCCGGGTTCAGCAGGAAACGCTGCCACGCGGTCCAGGCCTCCAGCGCCTGAGCGTGCGTACTGAGTGCCTGCGTATGACCACCTACGGAAGCGGGCCCCAGCCCTGGCACCTCGTCGAAGGCGCAGGTGGGCCCGGCGGCGAGAATGAGCTGGTCGTAGCCGAGCACCTGCCCGCTTTCCAGCTTCACTGTTTTGGCCGCGGGGTCGATGGCGACTGCCGCCTGTTCGCGCAAGGAAATACCGCGGCGAGCCATGGGCTCGCGCAGGTCCACCTGCACGTCCGCGCTGTTGCGCCAGCCCAGCGCCAGCCAGCCATTGGAGGGAATGAAGTCGAAGCGGCTGGAGGGTGCGACCACCGTGACCTGGTGTTCGGGCGACAGTTGCCGCCGCAGCTCGTACGCGCAGGGCACTCCTGCAAGGCCGGCGCCGATGATGAGAACGTTTGCCATGGGCTTCCAACCTGACGACGCGCGCCGGAAGCAGTGGGCCAAACGCTGTGACCTACACGCAGGGCAACGCCCTGATGGAAATACTAGCGGATAATTCTAAATTAGCAATATCTAAATTAACTAATATTTCACATCAGGGCTTTTGCTTGCTCAGCGAAAAGCGCAACCGCTCTGCAGCCCGAACTTCTTCAGGATGATGGCGGCCGGGCAGAACCCCGTGAACGCCGACTGGAAGAGATTCAAGCCGACGAAAGCCGTCAGGTAGAGCCAGTTCGGGCTGTGGAAGTGGGCGAGGGCCAGACTGCCGAGAACCATGGCACCGGCGAAAGCGAAGATGGCGCGGTCGAGATTCATGGGGTGTGCTCCTTTGCTACAGAGTGCCCACGGCGTGGGCCAGTTGGTAACGCGACAACGCCAGATCGAACTCGGCGCTATCGTGGTCTGCTTGGGCGGAGGTGCGCAGCCGAATGGCATCCAGCACCTGCGTGTTGTTGGCGAGCCCGGCGCCGTACAACTCCCGGCTCTGTCGCTCGTTTTCCGTGGCCTGGGCCAGGGCGGCCTTGGCAAGTTGCTGTCGGGCCGTGGCTTCCCGGACGCCCGACCAGGCGCTGCGTACCTGCCACTCCACGTTGCCGCGCGCTTCGCGGGCACGCTGCGAATTGGCGGTGGCGGCGAGACGCAGAGCGGCCGCGTGCTGACGGGTGGCACCGGCGTCGAACAACTGCCACTGCATGCCGATACCGACTTGCGCGTAGTCCTGACGGTCCAGCAACTGCGAACCCACATGCTGCCAACCGCCGCTCAACACCACTTGCGGCAGCAGCTTGCGGGACTCCGCGGCGGCGGCCGACTCCAGCTGTCCGCTACGCGCCTCCAGGGCGTGCAACTCGGCGCGCGAACGCACGGCCGTGGTCACCAGTTCGGCGAGCGGCGTTTCCTCGGCCAAATCGACTCCCGGCAAGGCGCCTGACAACTCCACGGCGCGTTCTTGCGGTTCGCCCAGCAGGCGGTTGTACGTGGCGCGCGCCAATTCCACTGCGTGCTCTGCCGCCAGATGCTCCTGCTCGGCGTGGGCTAGCGACACTTTTGCTGCCAGCAGGTCACTCATGGGGACGAGTTCTCGCCCCACCATGGCGGCCACGTCGTCGTGGTGTCCGCGCAGGCTGGCAACCGCCGCGGTCGCGGCAGCGAGGCCGCGGTCTGCCCGCAGAACTTCCACGTAGGCCTGTGCCACTGCCAGCCGCAAATCCGCCGACGCTCCCGTTTGCAGGGCGGTGGCCGCTTGCTCGCCTGCTCGCGCCGCCGCGATGCCGGCGGACAGCCTGCCGCTGGTGAACAAGGGGAGACGCATTTCAATGCTGCCCATGCGCATTTCATCGCCGGCGAAGAGGGGCGGTGAACGGAAGACGCCTGCGCCGGTATCGAAGGCGAGAGCCGGCGACTGCGACAAGCGCATGAGGCTGCCGCTCGCCACGAGGGAGGGCAAGCGCCCGGCCTCCGCTGCGCGCCGCTCCGCGGTTGCCGCTGCCGCATCGCTGGCCGAGGCCGCCAGCCCGGCATTCGCGGCGTTGGCCATACGCCAGGCGTCCGCAAGAGTTTCGGCGCTTGCTCGAGCGGTGGGAATTCCGCTGGCAAGCATGGCCGCCAAGGCCCAAGCGAGGGCAGGCCGCTGAATATCGAAGAGGTTTCTCACTGGATTTCCCGGATGGGTTGCTGCCGGGCATGACGTGCCGCCACGCGCTGCAGGTAGGCGTAATAAAGAACCGGTATCAGCACGAGCGTGAGCAAGGTCGAGACGGCAATGCCGAAGAGCAGGGACACTGCCAGGCCGCTGAAGATGGGATCGTCGAGGATGAACAGGGCACCGAGCATGGCCGCCAGTGCGGTGAGGGCGATGGGGCGTGCACGCACCACGCCGGCGTTGACCACGGCGTCGGCGAGTGGTTGTCCCGCTGCCGTCTCGGCGTTGATGAAGTCGACCAGCAGGATGGAGTTGCGGACGATGATGCCGGCGAGAGCAATCATCCCGATCATGGAGGTGGCCGTGAATTGCATGCCGAGCAGCGCGTGGCCCGGCATGACGCCGATGAGCGTCAGCGGGATGGGCGCCATGATGATGAGCGGTACGGCGTACGAACCGAACTGCGCCACCACGAGCAGGTAGATGAGAATCAGCCCCACGGAATAGGCGATGCCCATGTCACGGAAGGTATCCAGCGTCACTTGCCATTCGCCGGCCCACTGCAGGGACGTCGTCGCCGGGTTTTCCGGTGCGGTATCGAAGCGCTGCTCGGCGTGCAGCGTCTTGTCCACCTTGCCTACCAGACTGAACATGCCGTAGAGCGGACTGTCGAGAGGGCCGGCCATGTCGCCCGTCACGTAGGCCACCGGCAGCAGGTCCTTGTGGTGGCGAGTGCCATCCCACGGCTCCGTCGTGAGCGTGCAGAAGGCTGACAAGGCCACCAGC
>JBEGRA010000380.1:0-2836 GCA_041180705.1 Pseudomonadota bacterium
GGCCGGCTGTGGTTGGGGAAGCGCGGAGGCGGTGTTCGCGTCGGGGCGCTCGTTCAGTGAAGCTGGATAATTTCTGTGCGTTGACGTTCGCCACTTGATCCGCTATTTCGACGCAGACGACGGAGGCGATCCTGTCCGGCGCCGACTCGGGTGGTTTCAAGGTGACGTCTCTCTCCCCTTGCACGAAGTCCAATTCCCAGCGGCCGGCCAGCAGGTAGGCCTTGGTGCCCCGGCTTTGCAATCCGGGCTGCTCCAATCCGACCGAGACGGGCCAATTAAAGAACGGGCTTTTCATGGTGATGGGAGATTCAGGTTTGTCATTTTGGGCGGGAACAGGCGGCAGTGTGATCTTGGAGAGGAAGTTTGAAATTCACAGGCGCACGGCGACTATTTTGCAGGTGCCGCCCGGGGTTTCTTCAGGATATCAATCGGGGCGTCGTTTTCCCGTTTCGGGCCGGGCGTGCTGCGGCCATTGGCGACGATATCGTCCAGCAACTTCGTCAAACGCGCGACCTGTTCGGGATGGTCAGCCTGCACGTTCTTCGCCTCACCGAGATCATTGGATAGATCATAAAGCTGAAGCTCCGGTAGATGTTGCTTCCGCGCTGCACCGTCTTTGGGCGCGCTCCAGCCGCCGCTCCCGGGACACAGTTCCAGCTTCCACGAGCCTTGGCGAATGGCGAAGTTGCCATTGATGCTGTGATGCACTGTGGCGTCACGCTGGGTGTGCCCCGTGCCGAACAATTCCGGCAGCAGGCTGAAGCTGTCCTCGGCTGCATCGGCGGGAAGCTTCACGCCGAGGATATCCGCCGCTGTGGCCATGAAGTCCGTGAGACAGAGGGTGGCGTCGCTGCGGGAGCCAGCCTTAACCCGGCCCGGCCAGCGAACTAGAAACGGCACGCGGTGGCCGCCGTCCCAGATGTCGGCCTTGTAGCCGCGGGATTGCGCGCTGGGGAAATGTCCCTGGCGCTCCAAGTCGCCCACCTTTGCGTGCGGAGAGCATCCGTTGTCACTGGTGAAAATGACGAGGGTGTTGTCGAAGAGACCGGCCCGACTAAGAGCGGCCAGCACTTCACCCACCGCCCAATCGGTCTCCATCACAAAGTCTCCGTAATCGCCCAGGCCGCTTTTGCCCTGCCACTCCTTCGTCGGCACGATGGGCGTGTGCGGCGAGGTTAGGGGCAGGTAGAGAAAGAACGGGCGTCCTTCTCGGGCTTGATCACCGATGTATTCCAGCGCCCTCCGCGTGAGAACAGGCAGCACATCGGAGGCGTCAAAGTTCGCGGCCGCAGGTCCCTTGCGCCCCCATTTTTTTTCGGTCGTTAGAGGCTCCGTGAAACGGTCGTTCTCGATGAACGCATACGGCGGCATGTCGAGCGACGCGCTGATGCCGAAGAAGGCGTCGAATCCACGCGTCGTCGGGCCCTCGGTGATGAGCGGCATGGGCTGGCCCTGCTGGATGCCCATGCCGAGATGCCATTTGCCGATGCAGGCGGTGGCGTAGCCGCGCTGCCTGAGCATTTCCGCCACCGTCAACCGCCCGGCCGGAATCAGGGGGGCGTCGTAACCATACAACACTCCGCTTTGCAGCCGCGACCGCCAGTTGTAGCGTCCCGTCAGGATGCCGTAACGGGTGGGTGTGCACACCGACGAACTGGAGTGCGCATCCGTGAAAATCATGCCTTGGGCAGCCAGACGGTCGAGCTGCGGCGTGCTGATTTTCCCACGCTGCGGATTCAGGCACCGCACATCGCCGTAGCCGAGGTCGTCGGCAAGGATGTATACGATGTTGGACTTCTGCTGCTGCGCCTCGGCGGCCAAACCCTGGACACCCGGCACCCACGCGAGGACCAACCCAGCAAATGCCAAAAGCCAACGACTTTCCTTGGCAATCACATTGAGAATGAGGCAACCGGAAACTGGCGTAGTCATGGGTTCTTGGGGGAATTAGTCTGGGGCGAGGCAGACTTCGCGGCGGAGTTTCGCCGGGGTGTCTGCACCACGCCGCGCTCCGCCGCGAACGGCACGCTGCCGTGCGGCGCCACTGTGTAGCCCCATTCGGCGAGGTAGTCCTTGCCCGGTCGGAAATCGTCGCCGATGCGTTTGAGTTCCGCCTGCAACCGCGCATCCAGCTGCTTCGTAAGCTCGGCATACTCCGGTCTTCCAACAAGGTTGTTCGTTTGAAACGAGTCTTTGCTGTCATCGAACAACAGCCAAGGTCCCTCCAGACTCCGCGCATAGGTATAACGACTGATGCGGATGGCGCGATATTCCCGGCTCTTGTCCGAAGGCACGCCCCGAGTGAACGGACTCACACTCATGTATAGCGCGGCGCGGTCGGCGTCGTGACCGGATAGTAGGAGTGGCGACAGGTCATCGCCCTCGATCGTCTTTGGGATGGCAGCACCGGTCAGACCGAGCAACGTGGGCAATACATCGGGCGTGGTGATCGGCATCATCACCGTGCGTCCGCCGAGTTCCGGCACGCGCAGCAGAAACGGCACATGGGCGGACTCACTCCAGACAACCTGCTTCTGCGTCGGCGCGACGCCCTGGGAACCCAGCATCTCGCCGTGGTCCGAGGTAAACACCACGATTGTATTCGTTGCCAAACCGGTTTCCGCGAGCGTATCGAGCAGGTCACCGATACATTCGTCCAGCGCGGTGCAATGCGCGTAGTAGCCCTGCGCCTCCTCACGTGCTTTCGCCCACATGGCCGGCGGGACATTGGGTGGCAGTAGGATTTTATCCGGCGGATACAGTGCCTTAAATTTTTCCGGTGCCGTCTTGTGCGGAAAGTGCGGCTCACCGTAAGCCACTATCAAGACGAACGGCT
>JBEGRA010000381.1:0-3558 GCA_041180705.1 Pseudomonadota bacterium
GGTCCGGCAGGAATGACGAGACCGTTCATTTCTTCCCTTGGTCGCCCCCGGCCACGGGTACAGCAAAGGATGCCTCCCCATGAAAGACGACCCGCGCAACCGTCTTCCCGGAACTGGCCAAAGCCACTCCGGTCGCGTCCGCTTCGATGACCGCGGCAACGCCATTTGGCAGTGGAGTGGCGACGCTCCTGCCTCCAGCAGCCTGAACGCGCTGCTGGAAGATTTGGTTGTCGCCGAAGAACCCGTGTCGCCGGATATCACGCACAACACGAAGGGGCTGGCCTACGGCTACAACCCCTACCAGAGCGGCGTGCTCTACACCGGCGAACGCGAAAAGCGCCCCAAGCGCGACCTCCGCGAACTGTCGAAGTGGATTGCCATGAAGAAGGGCGTACCACCGGGCAAGTGATCGGCGTATCGGCAGATCGCCTCGATCGAAGGCCGCTACGCAGAGCGGCGCTGTACTGCTCAGGCGTTGGTGGCGGCGTCCGGCAGCAGGAACGCCGCCAGTTCTTCCAGATCGACAAACTCGTGGTGGGCTCGTTCCAGCCCCTCGGGCCAGCGTTTTTCATTTCGATGCACCCACGCCGCGGCCATGCCGGCGGCGCGCGCACCCACGACATCCGCGTGCGGGTCATCGCCTACATAAAGCCACCGCGAAACCGGAATGCCGGCACTTTCAGCCACCGCACGGAAGGCGCGCGGATCGGGCTTGGCCATGCCAAGCCCACGTGCGGAGTACGCGGCGCGGAAGTGATGCCCGATGGAGGTTCGCGCGGGCTCTGCATTGCCGTTGCTGAGCACGTACAACGGAAAACGCTGCGCCAATCGCGCCAGCGCTGCGGGCACCTCCGCGTAGGGCTCCACGGCATGACGTTCGGCGAAGAACACCTCGAAGGCTGCAGCAGCCATCTCTGCAGCCGCGGTGGCGGACAAACCCGCCGCCTCGGCTTGGCAGCGCAGCGCTTCCTTGCGTAGCCAAGTCAAGTCGAAAGCACGGCCGGGGTACGCCCCGGCCACTTGCTCACGCCAGCGACGCATTTCGGTGATGGTGGCGGCAGAGGCTTGCCCGGGCGGCACGACGGCCGGGAACTCGCGCGCGAGGAACGCCGCAGTGAGCCGTTCGGCGGACGCGATGGCGGGAGCCACCGGCCACAGGGTATCGTCTAGGTCCAGACAGATGGCGGAGTACGGCATGAGGAGCGGAAGTATGGACTGCCCGGCGCGACAAGCAAGCCTGCGGCTGAAGGATACGAACGGGCGGGCACGCCCGACCCGGCGCACGTCCCCCACCCTCCTCGCCCTGCTGGGCCTGTTCGCGAGCACCATCGCCATGTCCGCCACCACGCCTCCCGCTCCCAAGACACCCGGCCCCAACCGTATCGCCCTGACTCCTGCACCAGTCCGCCCGCCCGTGACACCGGCCGCGGTACCGCTCGTCATCGCACACCGCGGCGCCTCCGGCTATCTGCCCGAACACACGCTCGAAGCCAAAGCGCTCGCCTATGCGCAAGGTGCCGACTATCTGGAGCAGGACGTCGTCATCTCGAAGGACGGCGTCCCCGTGGTGGCCCACGACCTGACGCTGGAAGACACCAGCAACGTTCGCGACGTTTTTCCCGACCGCGCCCGGCCGGACGGGCATTGGTACCTCATCGACTTCACCTGGGAGGAACTGCGCACGCTCACGCTGCATGAGCGCACGGCCGAAGGCGGAGCGCCCGCCCGCGCCGGCCGATTCGCCGCCGACGGCGTGGGCTTCCGCTTGCACACGCTGGACGAAGAACTGGCTTTCATCCGCGGGCTGAACGCCACCCTCGGCAAGCACCTCGGGCGCGAAGTGGGCGTTTATACCGAAGTGAAGAGCCCGGCCTGGCATCGCGAGCAAGGCGTCGACTCCGCGCCCATCGTATTGGCTTCGCTGGCGCGCCATGGCTATACCAAGGCCACCGACCGTGCTTACCTGCAATGCTTCGACTTCGCCGAACTGCGCCGCATTCGTCAGGCACTGCGCAGCGAGCTGAAGCTCATCCAGCTCATCGGCGACAACAGCTGGGGCGAAGCAGATACGGACTATGGCTATCTGCTGACGCCCACGGGCCTGCGTGAAGTCGCCACGGTGGCAGACGGCATTGGTCCGTGGGGACCCCAAGTGCTGAACTTCGCGCCGAACAAGGCCCCGGTTCCCACCGGCCTCGTGCAGGCTGCCCATGCGGCCGGTCTTGCCGTGCACCCGTACACCTTGCGCGCCGACGAATTGCCACCGGGCGTCGCCGACCTGCCAGCGCTGGTGCATGCGCTTCAGGCGGCGGGCGTAGACGGGGCCTTCACCGACTTCCCCGACCAGATGCGCGCAGCGCTGAAGTAACCGCCACCGCCAACGACGGCATAGAATGGGGCTTTCCCTATAACGGAAGCCCCCTCATGCGCGTCCCGTCCCGTTTTCTCGTCGGCACTCTGGCGGCCTGCACGCTTGCCTTTGCCGCCACCAGCAGCGGTGCGGCAGCCACCGCCACGCCACGCGGCTTCAGCGCGCAGGACCTCGTCAATCTCGTGCGGGTCAGTGGGCCCGCGCTTTCGCCGGACGGCAAGCGTCTTGTCTGGACCCAACGCGAAACGGACCTCGCGGCCAACAAGGGGCGCACCGACTTGTGGAGCCTTGACCTCGGCAAGGCCGGGGCCACGCCCCTGCGCCTGACGCGCCACGAGGCCAGCGACAGCGACGCCGCGTTCACGGCGGACGGCCGCAGCGTCTATTTCCTTTCCAGCCGCAGCGGCAGCAACCAGGTGTGGCGCCTCTCGTTCGACGGCGGTGAAGCGGTGCAGGTCACGTCGCTGCCGCTGGATGTCGGCACGTTCCGTCTATCGCCGAAGGGTGACCGTCTGGCCGTGACGCTCGACATTCCCCGCACTTGTCTCGCCCACGCTGCCCCCGTGGATTGCGCAGTGGAAGCGCAAGCCAAACACGCCACGGGCAGCGCGCGCACCTACGACAGCCTGTTCGTGCGCCACTGGGACACCTGGGCAGACGGCACTCGCTCGACGTTGTTCTCGCAGGCGCTGGACGCACAAGGCTTGGCCACCGGCAAGCCCGTCGCCCTTTCGGCTCCGCTGGATGGCGATGTGCCGTCCAAGCCGAGCGGCGGCAACGAGGAGTACGCCTTTTCGCCGGACGGCGGCAGCGTCGTCTTCCAGATTCGCGTGGCAGGCCGGGAAGAAGCCTGGTCCACGAACTTCGACCTTTACCTCGTCCCCGCCACCGGCGGCGCAGCACGGAACCTCACCGCCGCCAACCTCGCCTGGGACGGACAGCCGGTGTTCTCGCCGGACGGCAAGACGCTGGCCTACGTGGCCATGCGCCGGCCCGGCTTCGAGGCCGACCGCTTCGCCCTGAAGTTGATGGACTTGGCCACCGGCGCCGTGCGCGAACCGGCGGCAGATTGGGACAACTCGGTCGCCGGTCTCGCCTGGACCACGGACGGACAGGCGCTGGTCGTGAACGGCGACGACCTCGGGCAACACCCGCTCGTGCGTATCGACGCCCGCACCGGCGCACGT
>JBEGRA010000382.1:0-2914 GCA_041180705.1 Pseudomonadota bacterium
TGCCCGTTCAAGGACGCCACGGTCCACAAGGGCTCGCTCTGGGGGACCGGCGTCAAGCAGTACCCCAACCGCGTCTACGTCGGTCCCCCGGGCTGGAACATGGGACTGGCTCCGCAGGCCATCGAGCCGTTCGACCCGACGGTCGACAACGACTTCGTGGATCTGGCCGACTTCGTCCTTCAGCCAATCGACGTCCCGTCGGCGTATGACTCAGACCCGGTCGTGGCGCTGCTCCCCACCCCGGGCCCGCTGCTGGTGCTGAAGACCTCGTCTGTCTACGGCATCTACGGCACCCACCCGTCATTCGAGCAGACGCTTGTCGCCAACGGCGCGGGCTGCATTGACCTGCGCTCGGCCGTCACGGTTGACGGCGTCGCCTACTGGGCCGGGATGCGCGGCATCTACATGTACTCAGGCGGCCAGATCCAGGACATCACCAAGGGCCGCATCGAGCGCGAGTGGCAGTCGCTGATGCGCGGGTGGGACGCCGGCACCTCGTACTGCGCCATCGGCGTCGTCGCGAACCAGCTCGTCGTGTCGCTGGGCGGTCTTGACTCCACCGGAACGGGCGGCGCAAAGGTCGGCCCCGACAGCAGCAACCCGACCGCCCGCACGTTCATCTTTGATCTGAACACGCGCACCTGGACCGGCCGCATGTCAAACATGACGGCGCGCTACCTCTCCTCCTCGCGCTCCAAGGACGAGATCGACGCGCTGCTGGCGGTCACCGACTCCCGGCAGGGGCGCATCGTGGATCTCGCTCCGGCGTTCACCGGGCTCAAGTACACCGACCGCGCGGCCGGAACCGTCGCCGCCGCCAGCCCAAGCGACGCCGCTGGCAGCGCGCCCGCAATGGAAGCGTGGACAGGCGCAGCTTTGGCCCAGGCCACCGGCATCGAGGGCGAGGCGCGCTTTGCGGACGTCGTGCTGCACGCGAACCTGTGCGACTCCGCCACCCCCACCTCGTCGCTCGCGCTCACCACCGCGCACGGCGAGGGGCTTTACGAGCAGCCGACCACGACGAAGTCTCTGGACGCGGTGACCGCGGACACGGCGGACCGAGTCGACCGATTCAAGCGTCGGGTAAACCGCACCGGTCGCCTGCACCAGTTCCGCGTGTCGATGTCGACCACCGACGCCGACAACACCAAGTCTGAGCTTCCCGAAGTCGTCATGTCCTTCCGCGACAACCGGAGGATGACATGAGTACCGCGTTCACCTGGGGCTTCCCTGAGCAGGGCATGGGTGACGTCGTCCCGCAGGACGTCGGCGTCATCCTCCAGGACGAGCTTCGCAAGTCTCAGACAACTTCGTTCCTCACTCCGCAGAGCGCAAGCCCCACGGCGCAGAACGCCACCGGTCTTGGCATCCAGAACGTCAAGCGCGGGTTCCTGAGTCTTGTCATCCCGTTTGACGGCTCAATCTCGGGCATTGACTTCCAGACCTCGTCCACCTCATTCGTGGACGTCAGTTCGGAACTCACGGGGAGCCTAGCCACGGCCGGTCGGCCGGTGATGATCATCGTCCGCGGTACGTCGACCGGCGACCCCTGCACCTTCAGCGTGACCATTGACAAGAAGGAAGTCACCAAGGTGTCAGCAGGAATCACGACGAGCGCCAAGGGGGACGGCATCTGGTTCGCCCAGCCGGCGGCTGGCGACCACACATACGCGATGCAGTGGAAGGTCGCATCGGGCACCGCGATCATGCCGCGCTCCTACCGACCCGCCCTGACAGTGGTGGAGATATGAGTACCAACTACTTCAACCCGATCAGTTACCTCACGCGCCCGCGCGTGGCCGCTCCGGTGCAGATGCCTACCGCGACCAGCGGCGTCGCCCCGGCGAACCCGGCGTGGACGTCAGTCACTGGATACGCACCCGGCGCCCCGAACAACTCCGCTGCGGCGCCCAATCAAGGGCAGATCCAGGGTCTTGTCGCTGGCCTCTACGGGACGGGTCGCCCCGGCGAGGCTGGGTACGTCCCGGGCCTCAACGAGCGCGCGGGCGCCCAGTTCGGCCGGGCCCGCAATGATCTTCGCGACAACCTGCGCGGTTTCGGCGGCTTCTCCTTCCGCAACGACGACCTGTCGACCCCGAACGTGGACGAGTCGCTGATGGTCGATTACCAGCCTGACCAGCTTGGCTCGCGCGAGCGCCAAGCGGTACTCGCTGCGCGCGCCCAGGCAAACGCCCGCGGCATGATGTCGTCGGGTTTCGGTGACCAGATGATCGGTGCCGCGCTTCAGCGCGTTGGCGAAGAGGCGCGCCAGATCGTCAACCAGTACTCGCAACAGATCAACCAGATCGCGACCCAGTACTTCGACCCGCTTACCGGTCAGGCCGCAACCACGCTGGGTCAGATCGCGTCTCTCTACGGCGCAGACATGCAGTGGCAGGCGACGCAGGAGGGGCTCAGGCCGCCCCCGCCTGCGCCCCCGCCTCCTCCGCCAGCGCCCGAGCCTCCGCCGGCGCCCGGCCCCAACCCAGGCACGGTCCAGAGCCCATCGGAGCAAATGGTCTGGCGCGGCGCGGCGCGCCCGAACCTCAGGACGCTTGAGAGCCGGTTCCCCAACATGAACTTCCGCGTCGTGTTCGTCAACCCGCGCGGAGCCGGTTCGGACGCAGCCCACTACCGCGTCTTCGCGACGCCCAAGTAGGTAACCATGGCAAGACGTCGCCCACGCCCCTACGTCAACCTCCGCGCCGGAGGCAACGACCTGCCCACGATGGCGAACTTCGCGGCCCCCGGCGGACCGCGCATCACTACGTTTGACGCACGGGGTCGGCCGGTGCGCGAGACGGTCACCGGCAACGAGCTGGACGTACTGCCGCAGGTTCGCGGCCTCCGCATCCGGCGGAACGTCAGGACGAACTACGGCGTGCGCGACCTGGTCGTTGACCAGCAGGGCAAC
>JBEGRA010000383.1:0-19939 GCA_041180705.1 Pseudomonadota bacterium
ATCGGGCGCTTGCCCGCGTACTGTTCGATCTTCGCGGCACTTTCCGGCATGAAGGTGCGCGCAAACTCCGCCATGTCGGCAAAGGCCTGCGGCGCATCCACCAGCACGCGGTCAATCCCGTGCCCGAGCAGGTCGCGCAGGATGCGCTGGTGCAACGGCAGGTCTTCGTGGACGAGCTCACCGGCGGAAGCACGCAGGGCTTTCTGACGCACCACCTCCCACAAGCGCTGCAGGAACAGCATGTCCGCGCGCAAGGCCTCGAGCGGTGCGCCTTCGGCGGCGGTGCGAACGATGTAGCCGCCGGTTCCAACATGCCCGTCTGCCACCACTTCGCGCAGGCGATGGCGTTCTGCCTCGTCTTCGATGCGCGACGACACGCCTGTGCCATGGCCCTTGGGCATGTACACCAGATAGCGCGAAGGCAATGTGATGAACGTGGTGAGCCGTGCCCCCTTGGTGCCGAGCGGGTCTTTCAGCACCTGCACCGGCAAATCGTCACCCTCGTTGACGAGGTCGCGGATATTTTCGGTGCGCGGCGCGGCAGCCGCAGCATCGCCGTCGATTTCCGGCTGCGCGATATCCGACACGTGCAGGAAAGCCGTGCGCTCGAGACCGATATCGATGAAGGCCGCCTGCATGCCGGGCAAGGTGCGGGACACGCGGCCCTTGTAGATATTGCTGGTGATGCCGCGGCGGTTGGCCCGCTCCACGTACACCTCCTGCAGCACGCCGTTCTCCACGACCGCCGCCCGCGTTTCGCGGGGCGTGACGTTCACCAGAATTTCGGCCGTCATGGCTTGGCCTCCTGCGGCAACGCCAGTGCCGTGGGCACGCCTGCCGCCTGCAGCAGTTGCGCGGTCTCGTACAAGGGCAAACCCATCACGCCCGAATAACTCCCCTGCAGGCGACTGATGAACATGGCACCAAGCCCCTGCACCGCATAGCCACCGGCCTTGTCCGCCGGTTCGCCGGTGTCCCAGTAGCGCTCGATCTCGTCGCGCTTCAGGGGCCGGAACGTCACCTCACTGGTGCACAGCGCCGTCCGCAGGCCCGTTGCCGAACGCAGCGCCACGGCCGTGAGCACTTCATGCGAACGCGACGCGAGCCGCGTCAGCATGGCAACCAGCGCCGCCTTGTCCGCGGGCTTGCCGAGGATATCGGCGCCGCACACCACGCTGGTATCCGCCGCCAGTACCGGGCAACGCCCACCACTGGCCGCCCAGACAGCCTCGGCCTTGCCGCGCGCCAAACGCAGCACGTAGTCCGCAGGCACCTCGCCGGCGCGCACGGTCTCGTCGATATCCGCGGGCCACACCTCGAGGCTGACACCAATCTGCGCCAAGAGTTCACGGCGGCGCGGTGAAGCGGAGGCCAGCAGCAAGACCGGACTTGAAGTCATGTCGAATTCCATCCAGTCACAGGCCCGAAGGAGAGCCTGCGCGGTGATAGGGGTGGCCCTTCAGCAGACTGAAGGCACGGTAAACGGCTTCCGCCAGAACCACGCGCGCCAGGCCATGGGGCAAAGTCAGAGGCGACAAGGACCAGGTGGCATCGGCGCGCTGGGTGCAGGCGGGGTCGAGGCCATCCGGTCCACCAATCAGGAATGCAAGGTCCCGCCCATCCTGCAGGCGTGTCGCCAGCCAGCGCGACAAAGCCTCCGTGGTATGAGCCTTGCCACCGACCTCCAGCGCCACGACGAACATGCCGGGGTCGAGCGCCGCCAGCATGCGGCGCCCTTCTTCAGCCCGCGCGCGGGCCACGTCGTTCCCATGCCGTTGCGTCACGGGAATCTCCCGCAACTCCATCTTGAGTTCGCCAGTGAGGCGTCCGGCGTAATCGCCGAAAGCCTCGTCTATCCAGCGAGGCAGCCGCGTGCCGGCCGCCAGGACGCGCGCACGCACTACCGACCTAGGAGCGCGGCTTGGCAGCTTGGGGCGCTGCGCCCACGGGCGCTTCCCAAAGCTTTTCGATGGCGTAGAACTCGCGCACCGCCGGCAGCATGATGTGGACGATGACCTCATGCAGGTCGACGAGCACCCATTCGCCCGTCCTCTCGCCTTCGACACCGTACGGACGATAGCCGGCCTTCTTGGCGGCGCTGACGACGTTCGACGCCAGTGACTTCACGTGACGGTCCGAAGTGCCGGAAGCGATGATGAGCGTGTCCGCCACATCCATGCGCCCGCGGACGTCGATGACCCGCAGGTTCTGCGCCTTCATGTCCTCGAGGGCACCCACCGCCAGCTTGGTGATGACAGCCAAACGGTCGGGAGCCTTCGCCGAACTCTTGGGCGCCTTGACGCGGGCGGGCTTGCCGTCCGGCGAAGGGCTGGCGAGCTTGGCCGGCGCCTTCTTCTTCGCCGTCTTCGCCTTCAACGGCGCCGCTGCCTTGGACGAAGCCTTGGCTGGCGTCTTGGCCGGAGCCTTCGCCGGAGACTTGGCCGGTGCTTTTGCCACGGCGGCCTTCGTGGCGGCCTTCGCCTTGGCCTTGGCCGGAGCCTTGGCAGATGCCTTGGCACGGGCCGGTTTTGCAGAGATGTTGCTCATCCGTTTCCTCGGGGATTTCTTGAAGTGGATTCGTTTGCGCGGGCCCGCTGCAGTGCCGCTGCGGCGTAGAAGCCCGAACCGACCAGCACGTCACGCACGGCGTCCGGCATCAGGAACCGCGGGTCGCCGCCCGCGGCCAGCAGGGCGCGCATGTCGGTGGAAGAGATTTCGAGTTGGGTCACGGCGTGGACAAGGATACGTCCTGCCGGCGCCCCTTGCAGGTCTGTCGGTGCGGTCGTGCCGCGCTGCGCCAGCAGTTCGCCAAGCGGGCCGTCTGCCGGCGCCTGCCACCCCGGACGGTGGGCCACCACGAGATGGGCCAGCTCAAGCAAGCGCTGCCACTGGTACCAACGCGGCAGCCCCAGAAAAGCATCCATGCCCACGACGAGACAGAGCGGACGGTCGCCCAGTTCGGCGCGCAGCTCCGCCAGCGTTTCCACGGTGTAGGACGGCGTGGTCTTGTGAACCTCGCGGGCGTCCACGGTGAAGCCTTCGATACCAGCCACGGCCGCCTGCACCATCGCCAGCCGCAGCGCGGCGGGAGCGAACGTGCCTTCGCGGTGCGGCGGATTGCCGGCGGGCAGGAAGCGCATTTCCGCGAGACCCAGCGCACGCAACAGTTCGTAGGCCGTACGCAAGTGTCCGTAATGGATGGGGTCGAAGGTGCCACCGAAAACGCCGACCGCCTCAGCCACCGCCCGCACTCCGTGTGCCGGTGGCCACGGGCAGGCTCACCGGCGCACCCGCGAGAGCGGCCGTGAGTTGGGCGAAGGCGCCCCAGGCGTCGCCGGGACGAACTCCCTTCACGATGAGGTCGGTATGCCCCGCGTACTGCAACATCTGGTAGAGCCGCCCGCGTTCACGCCCCAGACGCCGCGCCGCCTGCGCCAAGGCACGCTGGCGCCGCGGGCCACCGCGCCAGGTGCGCATGGGGGCACCACGGTCGGCGTTCGGGTTGAACTGCAACACCGCTCGAATCTCCTCGGCCAGCGTCCACAACACCAGCGTGGGCTCTTCGCCCTCGCCGCGCAGACCCTCCAGGACACGCAGCGCACGCTCCGGTTCGCCCGCCAGCGCGGCCTCGCCGAGCTGCAGCAGGGTGAAGCGGGCGCTGCGCGCCACCGACTCGGCCACGGCATCGACCGACAGCGACTGCGGCGCCGCCGGCGTTCCGCCCAGCACCAGCGCCAGACGGGCAATTTCCTGATGGGCCGAAACCAGATTGCCTTCGCAACGCTCGGCCAACAGTTCGGCAGCGCCCTCTTCCGGCTCGAGGCCCTGACGAACCAGACGCTGGGCGATCCAGGCTGGCAGCTTTTCCACCGCCACCTGCTCGATGTCGACGAACACGGCGGAGTCATCGAAGGCCTTGACCCAAGCGGCTTTGCGCTCCGCCCAATCCAGTCCACCCGTGATGACGAGGATGAGAAAGTCCGGCGTGGGTCGCGCCGCCAGCTGCGCAAGGATCTTCGCGCCTTCCACCCCGGGCTTGGGGCTCGGCAGGCGGATCTCGAGAATGCGGCGGTCCGCAAAGAGCGACATGGCCTGCGTTTCCTGCAGCACCGCTCCCCAATCGAACCCGCGGTCGACCACGAACACATCGCGCCCGGTGAACCCCTGCGCGCGCGCGGCCGCCCGGATGGCATCCGTGGCTTCTTCCACCAGCAACGGCTCGCCACCGGCCACCAGATAGGCATGGCCGAGCGAACGCTGCAGGTCACGACCAAGGGCTTCCGGGGGCAAACGCATGCCGACAGTTTGCCATCCCCCGGCCCTGTCGTGCCGTGAAAAAATGTTATGTTGTAACCGTGAAGCGCCCATCATTCCGCTGGACCGCCCTGCTCGGCCTCGCCCTGACGGCCTGGCTGTGGCTGGCCGCGGTCCACGTTCACGCGGATGCCGGCAGCGCGGGCGGTCATCCTGTCTGCGAACTTTGCGCCGGCATGGACCGAGCTGCCGCACCACCCCCCGCGGCCACTGCCTTGTTGCCATCGCGTGGCGCCAGCTTGGCGGTTTCGTTGCCGGACACGCCTCGCGTCACGGCGACGCCGCTTGCCCGTTACTCGTCGCGCGCTCCTCCTCAGGCCTGAATCGACGTTGCCGAACCTGCCTTGATCGCAGGTTCGTTCCGTGTCATTCATCCAAGGCCCCTCCATGTCGAATCGCCCTTCCGGGCTGCCGTCCGGCAGCCGCCAAGCGCTTGGCACTTTGCCGGTGTTGCTCGCCTGCGCGCTGGCGCCAGGTCTTGCTTCCCCGTCGGCCCTGGCCGCAACGGCGGCGCCCCCCGAAAACTCGCCTGCAGCGGTGCCCATCGAGGCACCCCACGCCGACCATGCCGCCGACGAAGTCGTCGTCACCGCCTCGGCGCTGCGCGAATCCCCTCTGGATGTGGCGCAGCCCGTCAGCGTGCTGGCCGGTGAAGACCTTCGCCGAGCCATGGGCGCCAGCCTCGGCGAAACCGTGGCGGAAACTCCCGGTGTCACCGGCAGTTACTTCGGCGCAGCCGCCAGTCGGCCGATCATCCGCGGTCAGGCAGGGGAGCGCGTGCTGATGCTGGAAGACGGCGCGGATGCGCTGGATGCCTCAGCGCTTTCCGCAGACCACGCCGTCAGCATCGAGGGTCTGGCCGCCGACCAGATCGAAATCCTGAAAGGACCCGCCACCCTGCTGTACGGCAATGGCGCAGTAGGTGGCCTCGTCAACGTGGTCACCCACCGCGTTCCGACCGCGCCGGTTGAAGACCTCAGCGGCACCGCCGAGTTTCGCGGCGACACGGCGCTCGCCGAGCGTTCCGTCGCGACGCGATTCGATGCCGGCGCGGGGGCACTCGCCTTCCATGTGGATGCTTTCCGCCGCGACAACGGGAATCTGCACATCCCCGGTGCCGCACTCACGCCAGCACTGCGCGCAGCTCTTCGGGCCGCAGGCCAGGACGACACTACGCGCGGCCGCGTTCCGAACAGTGCCAGCACTGCGCAGGGCGGGGCTTTCGGTACCACCTGGTTCGGCGAGCAAGGCTATCTGGGCGTTGCCGTCAGTCGTTACGAAACGACCTACGGCATTCCCGGGCCTGGCGACGGTCCCGACCCGCTTACCGGGCAATGGCTCATCGCCGCGGGGCCAGCCATCGACATGGCGCAGACCCGCTTCGACCTTCGGGGCGAATTCCACCCTGCCGAAGGCCCCATCGACATCTGGCACTTGCGCGCCGCGCTCAACCGCTACCGGCACGCCGAGACGGAACCGGACGGCGCCATTGGCACGCGCTACGACAACCGCGCCCACGACGTGCGACTGCTGGCGGACCATCATTGGGGCGCCTTGCGGGGCACTTTCGGATTGCAGACACGAACCGCAGCGCTCACGACGGCGGGTGAAGAAGCGTTCGTGCCGCCCTCCACGACCCGCAACACCGCCGCCTTCCTGTTCGAGGAGTGGGCTCTGGACGCCCTGACCCTGGAGTTCGGCGCCCGCGTGGAACGGCAGCGCCTCGAGGTACCGCAGGCCAGCCATGAGGGCACCTCGCTCGGTGTGGCCACGGGAATGGTCTGGAAGTGGACGGACCACATCGGCCTCTCGGTGCAGGCCACGCGGGCGGAGCGTTTGCCTGGCGCCACGGAACGGTTTGCGAATGGACCGCATGTCGCCGTCGGGCGATTTGAAATCGGCGATACCCGCCTCGGCAAGGAAACCGCGCGGACGCTCGACCTCACCTTGCAGGGGGCAGGCGCCACTGCGGGACGTTGGTCGCTGGGCGTCTTCGTCCAGTCGTTCAACGACTACCTCTACTTGCAGCCGACCGGCGATAGCGCCGGCGGTCTCGGCGTGTTCCGCTACCGGCAGGGCGACGCGCGGTTCACGGGCGCCGAAGCGGAATGGACGCTGCCGCTGACCGCTCCCGCCACCATGAACCCCTGGGAACTGCGCCTCGCCGGCGACCTCGTCCGTGGCAAGCTGCTGAACGGTGGCAGCCTGCCGATGATGCCGCCGCTGCGGCTGAGTGCCGAACTGCGCCACCAGCGTGGACCCTGGAGTTTGAATGGCGGCGTGCAGTGGAACGCCAGCCAGCAACGAGTAGCCATGAACGAACCGTCGACCCACTCGGGTCTCGACGTCACGGCCGACCTGAACTGGGAAGGCGAATGGCGCGGCCTCGATGTGAATGCTTTCCTGCGCTTGAGCAACCTGCTCGACCGCGACCTGCGACGGCACACCTCCGTGCTGAAGGAATACCTGCCGTTGCCGGCTCGCGGACTGACGGCGGGGCTCCGTGTCGCTTTCTGATGGCCATGGAACCCGGCCCGCCCAGATAGGTCACAATCCGGACATGAACCACCCCGCCATCGCTTTGCAGGACGTGCAGTACGCCTGGCCCGGCCAACCGCCGGTCCTGTCCATTCCGTCTTTGCAGGTGGCGACAGGTGAACGCGTGTTCCTGCGCGGCCCCAGCGGCAGCGGCAAGAGCACGCTGCTGGGCCTGGTCGGTGGCGTCCTCGTTCCTGCCAGCGGCGCAGTCACCCTTTTCGGCGAACGCATCGACATGCTCGGCGCTGCCGCACGTGACCACTTTCGCGCCGACCACCTCGGCTTCATTTTCCAGTGGTTCAACCTGGTGCCTTACCTGTCGGTGCTCGACAACGTCCTGCTGCCGACCCTGTTCAGCCGCCTCCGCCTGGAGCGCGCCGGCGCAAACCCGGCCGCAGAAGCGCGACGCCTGTTGGCTGCTCTCGGATTGGCGGGCGACGAGATCCTGCAACGGCCCGTTACAGCGCTGTCCATCGGTCAGCAGCAACGCGTAGCGGCTGCCCGCGCCTTGCTCGGCCGTCCCCGGCTCGTCATTGCGGACGAACCTACCAGCGCACTCGACCATGATGCCCGCAGTGCCTTTCTGGAATTGCTGTTGAGCGAGGCCACGGCAGCAGGCGCGACGCTGCTGTTCGTCAGTCATGACACCACCTTGGCGCCGCTGTTCAACCGCACGCTCGCGCTGGCCGAGATCAACCGCGCAGCCGCAGCACCGGCCGAGGCCACAGCAGGAGCCACGGCATGACTCCGTTGTTTCGCCTGGCAGCCAAGAGTTTGTGGAACCGCCGTGGCACGGCGGCGCTCACGGCTTTTGCCATCGCGGTGAGCGTCGCCTTGTTGCTGGGCGTCCAGCAGGTGCGCACCGAGGCACGCGAAAGCTTCGCCAACACGATAAGCGGTACGGATCTCGTGGTCGGCGCCCGCAGCAGTCCGCTGAATCTGCTGCTTTACGCCGTGTTCAGGGTGGGCGACGCCACCTCGAACGTCAGCTGGGAAACCTACCAGAAGGTAGCGCGTCATCGCGATGTGGCATGGACCATCCCGCTATCACTCGGCGACTCGCATCGCGGGTTCCGCGTGCTGGGTACCAGCACCGCCTACTTCGAGCATTACCGCTACGGTCATCGCCAGCCCTTGCGCTTCACGGCAGGCGGCCCCTTCGCGGACGCGGAAGGCGTGGTCATCGGCGCTGCGGTCGCGCGTGAGCTCGGCTATCGCCTTGGCGAGGCCATCGTCATCGCGCACGGCGTGGGCGAAGTGAGCTTCGCCAAGCATGACCACCACCCCTTGCGCCTCGTCGGCATTCTCGCGCCCACGGGCACGCCCGTCGACCGCACCGTACATGTGTCGCTGGAAGCGCTGGACGAAGTCCACCGCTCGCCCGCCGAAGAAGCCGCTGCCGCCGCAGGACTGGCAATCGATACGCCTCCTCCCGCCATTACGGCGTTCCTCGTGGGCATGAAAGAGCGCAGCACCTTGTTCGTGATGCAGCAGGCGCTGAATACCTATCGCGGCGAAGCCGTCACGGCCGTCATTCCCGGCGTGGCGCTGACGCAGTTGTGGCAACTGGTGGGGGTCGCCGATACCGCCCTGCTCATCGTGGCTGCCTTCGTGCTGGTGGCCGGTCTGCTGGGGATGCTCACAGCGCTGCTCACCAGCCTGAACGAGCGCCGCCGCGAAATGGCCATCCTGCGCAGTGTCGGCGCGCGGCCCGGTCAGGTGTTTGGCCTCCTCGTCAGCGAGGCCGCCTTCCTCTCCCTGCTGGGCGCTGCTGCGGGACTGGCGCTGCTCGAAGGCGGATTGGCGCTGCTCCGACCTGCCCTGGAGGCGAAATACGGTCTGGTGCTGGCGCTGGGCTCGCCCGCGCCGCTCGAATGGGCCATGCTGGCAGGGGTAGTGGTGGCGGGTGCGGTCATCGGGCTCATCCCCGCCTGGCGCGCCTACCGTCTATCGCTCGCCGACGGCCTCACGGTCCGTGTCTGAAGTCTTTCGATGGCGTACCGCCGTCTTTCCGGAATGAACATGCGCAAACTGACTTCCCCCCTCTCGCTCGTGACCCTCGCCCTGCTTTGCAGCACCTCGGTCGCGCTCGCGGCCGCGGCGCCTGCCGCCAAACGCCCGGCAGCCGCCAAGCCGCATGCCGGTTCCCCGCCCGCCATCGGCGCACCGCTGCCCCCTCCGGTAACGGCACCCGTGGATGAGGCCAAGGTGCTGGAACTGGAGTGGCAGGATCTGCTGCCCGAGGACGAGCGCAAGGACTACAACGCTGGGCCGCCGGCGGCGACGCATGACTATCTGTCGGGCGAAAGTGGCTTGGCTGCCCAACAGGTGATGAACTTCAACGTGAACACCAAGCTGGACCAGAAGCAGGTGAAGCTGCCCGGCTTCATCGTGCCGTTGGAACTCGACGACAACGGCAAAGTGACGGAATTCTTTCTCGTGCCGTACTTCGGCGCCTGCATCCATGTGCCACCGCCGCCCGCCAACCAGATGGTCTACGTCACCTTGAAGGAAGGCGTGCAACTCGACTCGATGTATGCCGCCTTCTGGGTGACCGGCAAGATGAGCGCGCGCGGCAAGAGCACGCGGCTGGGCGCTGCGGCCTACGGCATCGCGGCCACGCGCCTCGAGGAATACAAATACTAGGCGAGGTTCACGGGCGCAGCGCTGGCCGCGGCCAGCGACTGGCGCAGCGCCTGCTCCCAAGCGTCGATGGCGACGCTCAAGCCCGCTTCGTCGCTGCCGTTCAGGAACATGACTTCCAGACGGCTGTCGAGCCGCCACTGGCTTTCGCGCGCCCCCACACCGCCCGCGAAGGACTGCAGCGCCCACCAGGCGTACGGCCCCGTCCGCACCACCCCCTTGGCGCGCTCGACCGTCGCGCCCACCGGGTTCCTCTCGAGAAACCGCAACAACGGCAGCCGAGCGAACAGGCATTCGGCCGGAAATACCCACGACACGCCCACCCGCCCAAGGCGCCGCGTGATGCGTCGAACCACTTCGCCATTCCCGGCCTCCGGCCAGACCAGCGCCGCCGCTTCGTCGCGGCCACCGTGCTCATGCTGCCCGGCGGCGTGCAAAGTCGGGCGCGCCGGCAGAAATACCTGGCTGCGCTGCCCGGCTTCGCGCGGCTCCAATGCCTCTGCCGGCAGTACGCCGTCGACCATCTCGCCAGTCCAGCGCTTCGCCGGGTAGGCAGCCGCTACCAGCGCCGCAAAGGCCTCGCGTTGTTCCGGCGTGGCGATATCCGCCTTGGACAACACCACTACATCCGCCACTTCGAACTGGTCGCGCTCGACGGACCGCTCCGGCGCGGGCAAATCTGCCGCTTCGGCCGCTTGTGCTGCCTGCCACTCCGCCCACAACCGTTCGGCCCGCAAGCCGTCCAGCAGGCAAACAATGCCGGCCAACTGCAGATGGCCTCTGGCCTCATGCTGCAGCAATTCTTCGGCAATGGCGGCAGGGTGACCGATACCGCTGGGCTCCACCAGCAGCCGCACCGGGCGCTGTTCGTGGACCAGTTGCACCAGCGTCCGCGTGAAATCCAGTTCGCTGGCGCAACAGAGACAGCCACCCGGGACCAGTCGCACGTCGTAGGCGCCGTTCGCTGCCGCGGCTAGCGTCAGGGCGTCGATTCCCGTCTCGGTGAACTCGTTGAGGATGACGGCCCAGCGCTCGTCCTCGGCCTTGGTGCCGAGCAGATGGGCGATGGCCGTGGTCTTGCCTACCCCGAGAGGACCAGTGAGCACGTGGACGGGAAACGGCGGGGGCATGACGGCGGGAGATTCCATGCCGCAAGGGTAACGCAGGCGCGCATTGCCTGACCTGCGGCGCGCCGTTATCGTGCTGGCATGTCCGCCGCCGCTCCCTTTGCCCGCCCGCGCCACGACCACGAACACTGCGTGGCCACCGCGCTGGCCGCTGCGGAACAGGTTTGCGCCACGCGCGGCCTGAAGCTCACCCCCTTGCGCCGACGCGTACTGGAACTGGTCTGGGCCGGTCATGGCCCCGTGGGTGCCTACGACTTGCTGCAGGCCTTGGCCGAAGGCGATGGCCGCACCGTGCAGCCGCCCACGGTCTACCGCGCGCTGGAGTTCCTGCGCGAAGCCGGCCTGGTGCATCGGGTCGATGCGCTGAATGCGTTCATCGGGTGCGACCGTGCCGGCGTACCCCACAGCGGCCAAGTGCTCGTCTGCCGCGGCTGCCAGTCCGTGGTGGAAGTGGACGACCCGATGATGGCGCGCGCGCTCGCGGAACGAGCCGCGGCGCTGGGCTTCCTGCCCGACGCCGGCCCCCTGGAGATCAAGGGGCTATGCCCCGCGTGCCGTCCAACGCAGGACCAGACCAGACAGCCGCCGCCAGGCCTTCCTCACGGCGGCGCCAAGGCATGACGCCTCGGCGTTCGGTCGTTCAGCCACCCGGCCCAAAGGCATAGGGGCCGCCGCGCTCGAGAGCGCGCCGGTAGGCCGGCCGCGCCTGCACGGTTTCCACGAAACGCTGCAGATTCGGTCGCGCACCCAGTCCGCCACGCATGGCCGCCGCCTCCAGCGGAAAACTCAGCATGATGTCGGCGCCGGTGAAAGCCTCGCCGCAAAACCACGGACGCCCCGCCAACGACTGCTCCATGAAGTCCAGATGCAGTTTCAGCCCGGGTTCAATGAAGGTGCTCATCACCTTGCCGACGATGCCGCGGGCCACGGGCTTCACGAAGAACGGCATGGGCGTTTCCAGGATCCGCCCGAACACCAGCTTGAACAGCAGGGGCGTCATGGCCGAGCCTTCAGCGAAGTGCAGCCAATAGGTGAACTCGCGCGCCGCGGCAGTGCCCGGCGCCGGCCGCAAGCGACCGGCCGCGTGGACATCGAGCACGTACTCGACGATGGCACCCGTCTCCGCCACCGTGACATCACCATCCGTGAGCACCGGTGACTTGCCGAGCGGATGCACTGCGCGCAACGTCTCCGGCGCGCGCATGGTCAGCGCATCGCGCTCATACCGCCGCACTTCGTACGGCAGCTCCAGTTCTTCCAGCAACCACAGCACGCGCTGCGAGCGGGAATTGTTCAGATGGTGGACCGTCAGCATGGCTCAGCGCTTCAGCGTGGCATCGTAGAAGCGGTCGAGGTCGGCCTTCATCTTCACCATGGAGTCGGGGTGCAAGTACATCATGTGCCCTGAAACGTAGTACTCCATGCGGATGCGCTGCTGGACGCTGGCCGGAGCGTTCAAATGGGTGAGCATCCACTCGGCGCCGTAGAAAGGCGTGGCGAGGTCGAGGTAGCCGTTCAGCACCAGCACCTGCAAAGACGGGTTCGCCACCAGCGCACGGCCCAGGTCCGGCGAGGTATTCACCATCTGCTGCGTGTAGCCGGGCTGCTGGTGCTCCCACTTCCACTTCGAGCCCACCATGTAATTGGTGGTGCGGTACGTCTTGCCCATGCCGAACTTCAAGGTGCGGTGGTAGTAGTCGAGGAAGCCGGCGGTGAAGGCACCGCTGATGGCGCTGGCCTGCGGATCGTATTCCGCTTCCTTCGCCTGCACGTCACGCGACAGACCGAGGAAGCGCGAGTCGATGCGGCCCACGGTCAGGCCCTTCGAGCGCAGCAGTTCCTGCTCGAACATGCCGCCGGTCACGCGCAGGTCTGCGGCCAGGATGTAGTCCGCCGAAAGGCCCGTGAGTTCCGCCATGCGCGTGGCCACGGCCTGACGCTCCGCCGCGGGCACCGCCGCACCCTTCAGCAAAGCCGTGGCATAGGGCCCCTGGGTGAAGGCACGTGCCTCGGCGAGCAGTGGCTCGAGTTCGCGCTGCGGGCCCGGCAGGGCCTTGTGGTACCAGGCAGTAGCCGTGAGCGTGGGCAGGTAGAGGATGTACGGACGGTCGCTGTCGTTGTCGTCGAGGCCGCCGATGTCCGTGGCCACCGAGACCAGCACCAGACCGTTGAACAGCATGTTCCGACGCGACTGCAACTGCTCGACGATCGCCGTGCCACGCGTGGTGCCATAGCTTTCGCCCAGCAGGAACTTCGGGCTGTTCCAGCGATGGTTGTCGTCCACGTACTGCGCGATGAAACGCACGACGGAGTCGACGTCGGCGTCGACGCCCCAGAAGTCCTCGTCCTTCTTGTCGCCCACGGCACGGCTGATGCCGGTACCGACGGGGTCGATCATCACCACGTCGCTCCGGTCGAGCACACCGTGCTGGTTGTCCAGCAGGCGGTAAGGCGCGGGCGGCGTGGGAGCGGCGTCCACGGTTTCCAGACGCTTCGGCCCCATGATGCCCATGTGCAGCCACATGGACGAGGAACCGGGGCCGCCGTTGAACGAGAACGTGACCGGGCGCGTCGCCGGGTCCTTCACGCCGTTCTTCGTGTAGGCCACATAACCGATGCTGGCGATGGGCTTGTCATCGCTGTCGCGAACGATGAGCGTACCGGCAGTGGCCGTGTACTCCAGCACGCCGCCGCCCGGCAGCGGCAGTTTGCCCTGTGTCACGGACTGTTCGGCCTTGGGAGCATCGGCGGCCTTGGCAGCCTCGGCGGCGGGTTTGGCGGAAGCATCATCCGCCAAGGCAGCCGGCGCACCGCTCAGCAAGGCCAGCAACGGAACGACGAGCAACGGGCGCCAGGCGCCGTGGGACGAAACAGACGATGACGAGAACATGCCTTACTCCCGAATGGATCAGAACAGGTAGCGGACCTTGACCAACCACTGCTCGGCGTCGCGTTCGGCAATGCCGGAACGCCACAACCGCCCGAGGCCACGGTCACGACCCTCTTCGAAAAAATCCCCGCCGCGACCGTACACCACGTAGATATCCGACAGCGGACCGATGGTGTAACGGTAGCGCAACTGGAACGCCAGTGTCGCGAGACTGAAATCCGCAGGCTTGCCGGCGAGGCGCGCCGGGTCGGCACCGGTGACGCCATAACTGGCCCGGCCCGCAGCACCCAACCCCACCCACTGCAGGCGCATGCGCAATTCGTGGCGCGCGCCGAAGAACGCATCCGCGCCCAGCCCCGTATAGAACTGGCGCTGCCGGTAACTCCCCACCGTCGCGCCGCCAGTCCACAGCAACCAGTCCGGAGAACGGTCGAGGCGTGTCTGAGCGGACAGCGTGAGACGTTCGTTCACCACCCAACGCGGGTCGATGACCACATACCAACCACTGCCGCCAAGTCCCGACTGGTTGGTACCCGCTTCCAGTTCAGCCTCCCACGCCTGCCCGGGACCGAAGCGTCCGGTATCCATCCAATAGCCCACGGTAGGTCGCACCGGCAGGCGCACATCACCGTGCCCACGCGTCAGCAGGTCATCAGCGCCCGCCCCTTGCAAAAAGGCCCAGCCGTAGCCGAAACCACCTCCGTGCAGGGCGAAGCCACGCGAGACGATGATGGAAGACGGCAAATGTTTGCCGCCGGCATCCGTTTGCGCGGTCAAGCCCAATTTCCATTCGGTCGCCAGCCAACGGCTGGTGGCTGGGTAGTCGCGCTTGTGCCAGGTGAACTCCGCATCAACTCGTTGCAGATTGGCGCGCGGCAGGAATCCGAAATCGTCGAGTTCGAAATTGCGCGAAAACCGGCTTGCCTGAACGGATCCGGTGATGGGACCGTTATCGTCATATTCCGCTGAAAGCGCGTAGGCATCGCCATCGCCGCTACCTGCTCGGCCCGCCGCGCCCTGTGCCACTCGGCGACTCGCCACGGCCCGTCCGCGCAACGTCAAACCGCTCATGGGCTTGAAATCGCCGTCCAGCCCATCCACTCGCGCGGCATAGCCGAGGCCGGGTCGGTCTACCCAAGTGCCGAGATAACCGAGCGCACCGCCGTCCCAACGTCGCCGCAGCCGCAGGGCGGTGAAGTCGCGGCCCTGCCCGCCGTCGCCGGTGTCAGCCTCCATGGCAGCGAAGGCACCCACATCCCAGCGCCCGCGCTCGCCCACGTATTTCACCGCAGCGTCTACCGGCGCAGCAGCTCCACTGCCATCAGCCCTGGCGCCGATGCGCCGCGTGTTGATGAGCTTTGCCATGCCCGGCAGTTGAACGTCGAACAGCGCACCCCCTTCGGTGAAGAACGGACGCTTGTCGGAAAAGAAAGTCTCGACCGCCGAAAAGTTCACGACGACGTTGTCGCTCTCCACCTGCCCGAAATCCGGTTTCAGCGTGGCAGTCAATTGGTGCCCCGTGCCGCTGTTCCACGCGATATCCAGCCCGCCCTGCCCACGCAAGGAGCCGCGCACGCGGTCAGCCGTCAACGACGCATACGGGACTACCGCCAGCGAACTCGCGTCGTACCTCGGCACTTCCAGCTTCTGCATGCGGCTCAACCAGCCAGGGTTGTCGATCCCGACTTCCGGTACGGCAAAGCGCAGCCCCGCCCCCTTCACGAACGTCCCCACCCAGAGCCCGATGGTCCGGGTTTCACCCGACGTGGGTGCCGCGGCGACGTACCAGGGAATATGCAGTTCAGCGGTCCAGCCCGTTGCCGTTTCTGCCGTGCCGGCTTCCCAGCGTGCATCCCAGTCATAGGTGAACTGGCCCGTGGCGTCGGCCTGACCGTCGCGCAGCGTGCCGCTGAGGGAAACGGTGAATTCGTACGCGCTCTGTCCGGTGCCGGCAAAATCCACGAGCACGCTCACGGGGTCCGCGCTGAGCGGCCGCGCATCGCGTGCGGAACGACCACGGGTCCGCAAATCGGGGGGCGTATCCACCTCCACGCCGACCCAAAGCCCATCGACCCGTGCCAGCCAGCGCGCACGTACCGGCCACTTCGGCACCGCGAGGGTCAGGGGCTCCACTTGCCGGAATTCGCCTACCGGTCGCGCCCCGGCCCAGACGGCCTCGTCGAGCTTCCCGTCCGCACGCATCTCGTCTGCGGCAGCGGCCACTTGGGCAGCACCCAGCAGCGAAAACAAGGCGACAAGGGAGACAGCCAATCGGCGCAGCATCGAAACTCCACGGGCGAGCGCCACGGCGGGAAGGCTGCGTAGCCTACACTGCCAGCGAACCCGCTGCCCTGCCCCCTTCCCTCTCGGACGAGACGCACGGCAAACCCTCCACCGAGAATCCAACCCATGGTCACCACTTCCGCCGCAACGTCCGTTTCCGCCTCACCCTCGGGCCCGTCCGCCAGAAGCCCTCGGCGTATTCAGGCCGTGGTCAACTATCTCGGGCCGATGGACACCCGCCCCGTGTTCTATGCAAAGAACCACGAGGCCAATCACCTGAACCTCGTTCCCACCACGGTGGACATCGAGGACCTGCGCGGGCACGAGCGCACGACTTCACTCGACGTGGAAGGGTTCCGGCTGGTGCCGCACCTGTCGGAGGTGAACGACTTCCGCGATGCCGCCCGTGTCACTGCCATCTACATACCGGAAGTGGCGGCGCTCATCCGCGAACTGACCGGTGCCCCCAAGGTCATGGTGAATGGTGCTGTTTTGCGCTGGGGCGAACGCGCTCCGCACCCGGAGTACATCAACTCGCGCCCGGGGCGCTTTGCGCACGTGGATTACTCGGTCGACGCCTTCCATGCCTTCGCTCGCAACCATCTGGCCGGCGACCCCGAAGCCGAGCGCTGGCTGAGCGGGCGCTACGCAGCATTCAACCTCTGGCGCGTGCTTACGCCGCCGCCGCAGGACATTCCGCTCGGCCTCGTGGACGCGCGTACCGCCCATCGTGGCCAGGTCACGGAAGGGGATGCGGTCATCGATGTGCCTGGGCAGCCGGAGTTCCGCTTTGGCTCTTCGCTGTTCCACGCGGACCCCGCTCATCGTTGGGTTTACTTTTCCGACATGGACCGCGACGAAGTACTGGTCTTCAAGGCCTTCGACTCCGACACCTCGCAAGTGCAGGGCTGTCCGCATTCCGCCTTCGACGACCCGACCTGCCCTGACAGCGCCATCCCGCGTTCGAGCATCGAGATTCGCGCTTTCGCTTTCTGGGGGAACTGACCATGGCCTTGACGCTTTACCACGCCGAACCCGTCGCCAATTCCCTGAAGTGCCTCGGCGCGCTGCATGAAAAGGGGCTGGCCTTCACGAGTCGCTATGTCGACCTGCACCGCTTCGAACAGCACGAAGCCTGGTTCGTCGCGTTGAACCCGGATGGTCAGGTCCCCGTGCTCGACCATGACGGCGTCATCATCACGCAAACCACCGTCATCAACGAATATCTCGACGACGCCTTTCCCGAAGGCCCGCAGCTGCGCCCGGCCGATGCGGTCGGCAAGGCCCGTGTCCGCGCGTGGAACAAGTTCATCGATGAACACGTCATGAACCATGTCTCCATGCATGGCTGGCACCGCATGGTCGGCGTCATCGCCCGCTCTATCCAGGGCGAGGAATTCGAAAAACTCATGGCGCGCATTCCGCTGAAGGAGCAGCGCGACAAGTGGCGCACAGCCCGTTCGGGCTTCAGCCAGCAAGACCTCGACGAGGCCGAACGCAAGATCACGGTCGCCGTCGCGCGCGTGGAAGCACAGTTGGCAAAAACGCCTTGGCTGGCCGGCGAGACTTTCAGCAGCGCGGACATCAACTTCTTCTCGCACTGCGGAATGATGGTGGCGCGCATGTTCCCGCACATCGGCAACGCGGAGCAGTGTCCGCGCGTGCTCGAATGGGTGGAGCGAGTGAAGGCTCGTCCCGGCATGGCGGCAGCGCTGAAAGCCGAAGACCGCACCGACCCCCGACTGCGGACATTCACCGGCCACGCGAAGTAACGGGCGGTAGCGGAGCGTCCCGGTCTAGAATCGGGACATCTCCCTGCAGGACCGCAGTCATGAAGCGCACCCCCCGCCGTCCCGGGCGCGGGCGGTCGGCGACGACGCCCACCTCCACCGCCAAGCCGCGCACGGCCCGTCGTGCCACCAAGCGCGTCGCGCCGAGCGGCCTCGTCACTCCCGTCACCACCACGCCGCGCGTCGTCTACCCGGCACTCGAACCGTATCGGCAGGGTTGGCTGCGCGTCTCCGCCACGCACGAAATCTACTGGGAAGAATCGGGCAACCCGCGCGGGAAGCCGGCAATCTTCGTGCACGGTGGCCCCGGTTGCGGCGCCTCCAGCGGCTCCCGACAATATTTCGACCCGGCGCGCTACCGCATCGTAGTGTTCGACCAGCGCGGTTGCGGCCGCAGCCGACCGCAGGCCTCGCTGGAGGACAACACCACCTGGCACCTCGTGGAAGACATGGAGGCATTGCGCAAGCACCTGCGCATAGCCCAGTGGCTGGTGTTCGGCGGTTCCTGGGGCAGCACGCTGGCGCTGGCCTATGCGCAAACGCACCCGGAACGCGTTTCGGCGCTGGTGTTGCGCGGCATCTTCCTGCTGCGCCGCCAGGAGATCCAATGGTTCTACCAGCATGGCGCCAGCGAGGTATTCCCCGACCGTTGGGAATACTTCCTGGCCCCCATTCCGGAAGCAGAACAAGGTGACCTGGTAGGGGCGTACTACCGCCGCCTCACCGGCACCGACCCGCGTGCCGCCCTGAAGGCCGCCAAGGCCTGGGCCGGTTGGGAGGCTGCCACCAGCCACCTGCTGCCGAACGAGGGCACGCTCGCGGTATGGGCGCAGGACCAGTACGCGCTCACCGTGGCCCGCATCGAATGCCACTATTTTTTTCACTGCGGCTTCTTCCACCACGACGGGCAACTCCTGCAGGACCTGCCGCGTATCCGCGACATTCCCACCGTCATCGTGCAGGGCCGCTACGACATGCCCTGCCCGATGCGCAGTGCCTGGGACTTGCACCGCGCCTGGCCCGAAGCCGACTTCCGCATCGTCGGTGACGCCGGGCACAGTGCATCCGAAGCGGGCATCACCCACGAACTCATCCTTTCTACCGATCGTTTCGCAAGGACCTGAGCATGCGCGCCTGGCAACTTCATCCCGGCTTCAATTCCCTTGAAGGCCTGCAGCAGACTGAACTACCCACGCCGGAACCCGGGCCCCACGAGGTCCTCGTCCGCGTGCGCGCCTGCTCGCTTAATTACCGTGACCAACTCATCGTGGTCGGCAAGTACTCGGCCGCGGGCCCACTGCTGGCACCGCAGGTGCCGCTGTCGGACGGTGCCGGCGAAATCGCCGCCGTGGGCAGCGCCGTCACGCGTTGGCGCGTCGGCGACCGCGTCGCCAGTTGCTTCTTCCCGGCGTGGCGCGACGGTCGCCCCGACCCGTCCCTCTCCGCAGTGTCGCTGGGTGCGGCGGGCGCCCCGGGCATGCTGGCGGAATACGTCGCGCTGCCCGAAAGCGCGGTGGTTGGCATCGCCGCCAACCTGTCGTTCGAACAAGCTGCCACCCTGCCCTGCGCCGGCGTCACGGCGTGGAACGCCCTGATGTGCGGTCCGCGCCCCGTCGCCCCTGGGCACAGCGTACTGCTGCTCGGCACCGGCGGCGTTTCCCTGCTGGCTCTGCAAATCGCCAAGGCCGCCGGTGCCCACGTCATCATCACCTCGGGCGATGACGGCAAGCTGGAACGCGCCCGTGCTCTCGGCGCAGACGCCACCATCAACTACCGCACCACCGCCGATTGGGGTGCCGCCGCGGCGAAGCTCGCCGGTGGCGGTATCGACCACGTGGTCGAAGTGGGCGGTGCGGGTACGCTGGGTCAGTCCGTGCAGGCCGTAGCCTACGGCGGTGAAATCGCCTTGATTGGCGTGCTGGCTCGCGAAGGTGCCACGCACCCCATCGGCCTCATGTTCAAGGGCGCCAGCCTGCGCGGCATCTTCGTGGGTTCGGTGATGATGGCCCGCGACCTGAACCGTGCCGTCGAAGCCAATGGCATCGCCCCAGTGGTGGACCGCACCTTCGGCTTCGACGCCGTCCTGGAAGCCTTCCGCTATCAGGCCTCGCCGGGCCTGTTCGGCAAGGTGGTCATCCAGGTCTGAGGCCGCCCGGCAGGGGGGCCCGGCGTTGCCATTTCCGGCGGACGGATTTAGTCTCGGCTGAGGCACTGCCGCCAATCGGCGGCAGCCAAGGGGACTTCAGTGGACGAAGCAGGAGCACGGTCAGGTCCTTCCGTCCGGCGCGCGGATTCGCTCGCCGGCTGGAATACCGTGGTCACGGAAGCCTTCGGCAACACGCGTATCCACTCGG
>JBEGRA010000384.1:0-3081 GCA_041180705.1 Pseudomonadota bacterium
AGAGGTCGATGCGGTCCACCTGCGGCAGCGTGGTCGCCACTTCGTTGCGTATCCAGCCCGCGAGGCTCGCGGCGTCCGGCTGGAAAGTCGCTGGATCCGTGCCGGCCAACTCGTGCAGCGGCCGGTGGTCCAGCGCACGGAACGTGGGGCCGAACAGCTCCTTCACGTCGCCGAAGTCCATGGTCCAGCCCATCACCGCATCCAGCGGCGCGTTCACGTGCAGACGCAGCGTGTAGGTATGACCATGAACGCGCCGACGTGGATCGCCTTCTGGCGCATGGCGCAGCACGAGCGCGCTATCGAGCGTGGTTTCCTTCCAGATGCGGAAGTTCTCCCCGTCGTAGTTTGCACCGCACTGTGCGGTCTCGTAGACGGTCACCCAGCGCAGTTCCGGCAAGCCCGGCTTCAAGCGTTGCCATAGCCACGCCGCAAACATCTCGCTCGTTGGAATCTCCAGTCCCGGAATGTCGTTCAGGCAGGCGTGGTCCAGCAAGGCATGCAGCGGCGCCCAGTGCTGGTCAATCAAGTCGTAGTCGATGCCCAGCGCCCGCTCGCCGAGCTCTTGCTGCACGTGCAGGATGACCTCGAAGCCGTGGCCGTGCAGGCGTCCGCATTTGTGCCCTTCGGGAACATTGGGCAAACGGTGCGCCGACTGCAAACGGTAGCGGCGCCACAAGTGCGCCTGCTGCCGGTGGTCCAAGTCCACGCCTTCGTCGGGGGTACTCTGAATGCCGAACGTCGCCGCCGCGGGCAAGTCCATGCGCTCGCGCAGCCAGCGCGCCAGGTTCTCGTCCGTGGGGCAGGCCAGAACAGTGTTCAGGTCGCGGTAGTCCAGCGGCGCCAGCGCGGCGGCAAGACGGTCGCGAAGTTCCCCGACTTCCGCACCCGGAAAGGGCGCCCACCCGACGGGCAGCGGCGCGCGAACACGCGCCAGAAAACTGTGGCCATGCAGACGGCGCGAACGGTGACCCTCCGGCAGGAGGTCCACCTGCCGCGCGGCTTCGAAGGGCAGCGCGGCGGTGTGAAGAAGGTGAGACATGGGCGACATTATCGCAGGGTTGATTGACGCCGGTGGCAGAGGCTCCGGCTTTCAGACTCCACGGATCAAAGCCATCACGCCGGCTCCCAATACGCTATCCGCATCGGTAGCCCACGTTCGTCTCGGACCGTGTGCGGCGGCAAAAACTTCAACTGCACCTCGTCCGCGCGCGCCACCAGCAGCACTACCAGCGCGTCGAGGATGTCGTCTTCCAGCACGGAATATCGTGGGTGGTTGGCCAGCATGGCTTCGCTCAGCGCCGCCGCCTGTGGAAGCCAGCGGGAAAGCCATGCCAGACGCTCCCCGCGCCCCTCTGCCGTGCTCTTGCGATGAGCCATGGGCCGCCCGTCGGCCAATGCCGCGAAACACACCTCGGGGTGAACCTCGAACACTCGCTTGGCAATGGCCGGCGCCGCCGCAAGTGCATCGTCCACTTCCACGATCTTCCGGCAGATGTTCCAGGCCTGCGCCGAAAGGCTCGACCCCACTTCCTGCCTGTTCAGTTCACGGGCCTCAGCGATGGTTGCTGCGTTCGCCGCTGCCCGACACGGGGGTGAGAAAACAGTGGACGCACGGCCGGGCAATTTTCCACGCGCGAGACTTTCGCATTCGCGCTTCTCGTAACCCGCATACGGCAAGCCGATAGGCATATCGACAGCGATACGCGCGACGAGCGGGTAAGCCGCGAGAAGCCCACCGAAAGTAGGGTGTATCTCCACGCGTACATCGGCACCCTGCTGGACCGCCGCCACCCAACCCGAACGACAGCCGTCGATGCCCATGTAAATCGGCGGCGGCGCCTGGTTCGCTGCCATTTCTTTCACCCACCTATTCCGCTAACGTTCGGCAACCACCGAAACCGGGGCCACCCATGCCGAAACGTACCATTGTGAACGCCCACTTGCCCGTTTCCGTCGCTGCCGAAAGCCGTTCGCCGCGTGCCACGCTCGGGTCTGCGCTTCGGGTCATTCTGCTGGCCAGCTCCCTGGCCTGCACGCTCACCGCGTGCGGAGGCAGCGAGGAACCGTCCGCCCAAGCGCAGGAGCCCGCATTCACCTTGGCGGACCTGAAAGCAGTGAAGCCCGTGGCAGTCACGCCCGAGCAAGTGGCTGAAACCTTTGCTCTCGGCAGCAAGTCGACGGACTTGCAGCGCGACCTTCTCGAGAAAGAGGTATCGGGTCAGGTAGTGGACTGGAACCTGCAGCTGTACGAAGTGCAGTTGGAAGGCGATATCTACACCGTGTCCTCGAACCCCATCCCCATCGACAACGATGCCGGGGTGAACCTCATTCGCATCGTGGCTGAAGTGCGGGCTCGCACTCCCGAAGAACACGCATTCCTGCGTGCCGTAAAAACGGGCGACCCCATCCACCTCCGCGGACGCGTCACCGCCATCGCACTGCGTACAGCCGTCGTGCTGGACCCGGCGGTGGTGGTGGTACAGGCAGACGCCCAAAAGAAGTGAAGACAAGTCGTTGAATCACGACCGCAGTGTGACCGGAAGCGAACGGCAGCGCAGTTTGCGTTGGCACCTGTTGGCGTTCATCTGCGTGCTCGTCTCTGCCTGCGCGCCGAAGCCCGCGACTCCCCCCGCACTGTCCAAGCCGACGGACCATCAGGCCTATGTCTGGCAGCGCCTTTGGACGCCGGCAGTCAGCGCTGCCATCGAAGCTGCGCCGGGCAGCATCACTGGGTTCCGCTTGCTGGTGGCAGAAGCCACGGCCCCTTCGGGTTGGCAGCCCGTGCGTTTCACCTCGCCGGACACTTCCGCACCCTCGACACGCCTGCGCCGTCCCATCGCAGTCATCCGCGTTTCCGGCCAGCGCGGTATCGAAGAGGCGGAAGTACAGCAACATCTGTTCGCATGGGTGGCAGCCCAGCCTGCGGATGGCTGGAGCGGGCTCGAGGTGGACTACGACTGCCCGACCAGTGGCCTGCCAGAATACGCGGGAGTGCTCGCCCGCCTTCGCCGGCAACTGCCCGCCGGATGGCAACTCAGCATCACTACCTTGCCGGCGTGGATAGGCAGCCCGGCTTTGCCA
>JBEGRA010000385.1:0-2631 GCA_041180705.1 Pseudomonadota bacterium
CAGCGTCGAGGCGCTGTTCGCGATGGCCGTGACGGTGGCGTGCGCCGCGAGCACCTTCTGGTTGAAGGTGGCCGGCGACTGCACGCCCAGGTTGGCGCACGCAGCCAGCACGAAGGCCAGCACAAGTGCGAAGTACAGGTTGAGTCTCTTCACGCGGGATCCCCTTGGTTGGTGACGAAGCGAACGGCCTGGATGTGAAAGCCGTCCCACGTCTCGCGGTGCGGCTTGCCCGGCCGCCACACCCTTTCGTACAGGCGCCAGGCCGCCTCGTGATCGTTGAAGTTGACCGGCAGCGCGTACGGGTCGGAATACAGCAGAAGCCGCGCCGCGGCGGCTGCAAGCACATCGTCGAACTCGATGCGGCGCCAGAGCTCCTCGGGCGTGAACGGGCACTTGCGGGCGACACAGACCTGTTCCATCAGGCTGCGCGTCGCTGCGTGCCGGCACACACCCTTGGCGCCGCCACCCTGTTCGAACTGCCAGAAGCCGCGCGCCGGCCCGTCGCCCATCTGGCGGCGGAACGTGAAACGGCTCTCCTGCAGGCCGATGCTCAGCAGCATCACGCGCGCCGGCGCGCTGTCCATCTTGGGCGGCAGCAGCGCGAGCGCCGGCCCGATCGCGCTGGCGTTGATCTCGGTCAGCGTCACTTCGGCGCCTTCGCCTTGAGCAGTTCGGCCGCGTTGAGGATCGAGGCGACCTCGCTGGCGGTCAACTGCACCGAGATGGTGGCCGGAACGTCAGGCACCACCGGCTCGGCCGGCGGCGTGGTCAAGCCCGCGGTGCCGAGCACCTCGCCGGTGTTGCCGCGCGGCTCGACCGGTGCCGGGGCGTCAGGCAGCGTCTTGCTCTGCGAGAGCACGCGCGCAGCGTAGAAGGCCACGAACGCTAGGATCGGCGAGTAGTATTTCAGCGCCGGCCACTGCGCGAGGATCTGCTGCTGTTGCTCGACCGGCAGCTGCAGCCAGTAGCCTGCGGCCATCGAGACGAGCCCGGCCACCCAGACCGAGTACATCTTGAGCGAGTTGGCGATGTTCTCCGGGGTCGTTGCCATGACGAGTCCTTTCACTTCTTGACGTTGCGCACCTGGGCCTCGACAGAGGCCCACCGTGATTGCATGTCGGCCATCCGGGTCTGGAGATCCGCGATCTTGAGATCGTGCTCCAGATCCTTCAAGTCCTTGGCGTTGAGCACTGCCTTGAGTTCTTGCACTTCCTTGGTCAGCTTGACGATGGCTTCGGCCTGGGCGTCCTGCTTGTAGTAGACCAGCGCGGCCTGCAAGAAGCCCGCGGCGACAATTCCGATCAGCCAGGGCAGCGGGATCTCCCGCGACACCTTCAAGCCTGTCGGATCTTCGTGACGAACGTGCGTCATCGTGTGCACCTGCTCGTGGATGTCAGAAGTGCTCATGGTGAGGCGTCATTCACTTTCGGGGAACCCCCACTGTTGGGGCGGTTCTTGATCATGGTCGGTGACTTCTGTGACCCCGTGTTCTTTTCCGGGTCCAGCATCTCGTTGAGGGCCTTGAGCAGTGCAGAGTCGGAGCGCACCCCCACGGTTCCCTTGACGTGCTCGATCATCTCGCGCATCCACTGACGGGCCTGCGCACGCCAGCTGCCGCGGCCGGTGAAGCGTTCGTGCATGATGCGCGCGCCGTTGACCGCCCAGTATTCCGTGGGGTTCACGTACTGGTAGTCCTCGGCCTTGAGCACGCCCTTGCGGAACGCGTCCTTCACGGCGTCGAGCGCCGTCATGTCGTTGCTCGACACACGGTTGAGCGCATCCATGGCGGCGCGCCGCTCCGGCGTTGCGCCTTCCATCTCGGCCTTGAGCGCGCGCTGCCAGGCGCGGTAGATGCCCTGCTGCACGGCCTCCGGCATCATGCGCTCGGCATGATGCAGGATCTCGTGCATTGCGGTCTCCGGGTTGTCGTTGCCCTGGAAGAGCTTGACGATGCGGGTGGCCGAGTTGTACGCACCCTTGGCCGGCGAGCCGGGCTCAGGCTTGAGCACCTCCAGGCGCAGGCCGGAGGCAAGGTTCTCGTTGCGGTCGAGCGCCCACAGCGCCAGCGCGGCGCCGTCCTTGTTGAGCGTGCCATCGGCCATGCCGCGCTCCAGCGCGCGGCGCACCTGCCGGCGGCCGCGCGGCGACGGCGCAGGCGGCGGGGCCGCGCGCTCGGCAACGCGCTGCTTGAGATCGAGCAGGCCCTCGTCGATCTTCGGGAAGTCGAGGCTCAGCGCTTCTTCGCCGCCTTTCGCGGCTTTGGCGCCGGTGTCACCACCTTCTTGTACGCCTTCTTGACTGGCTTCTTTCCGTACACCACCGGTGCCCACGGGCTCGCTGGGAGTGCCATCGGTCTTCTCCTGTTTCTTGGCCGGCGCGATCGCGTCGGCGCGCTTGATCATGGCGGCCTTGATCTCCGGATCGGTCTCCGCCGCGGCGGCCGCGCGAAGCTCATCGGCGGCGGCCTGCTTTTGCGCCTCGACGGCGCGCTTCTTGGCGATCTCCTGGCGGATCTTGGCGACCTCGGGGTGTTCCTTCACCTCCGGTGCTGGCTTGACGGTCTCCGGCGTGATCTCGGTGGCCTCACCAACCGGCAGCTTCTCGTCGGGCATGCCCGGCGCCGGCTTGACG
>JBEGRA010000386.1:0-2942 GCA_041180705.1 Pseudomonadota bacterium
ACGCTGAAGATGCGGTCCGGCACATGGCGCGGCGAATATTCCGTGCGCAGCACCGCCTTGATGCGATCTTCCAGTCCCTTGTCCAGCACGCTGCCCGCACGCACCTTCACGAACAGCGGCATGAAGAAGTGGCCGCCCGGCAGGTCGAGGTTCACCACCAGCGAATCTTCCACTTCCGGCAGCAAGGCCAGCGAGCGGTAGATTTCAGCGGTACCGATACGGATGCCGTGACGGTTCAGCGTGGCGTCCGAACGGCCCAGTACGAAGCAACCGCGTCGCGCGTTCAACCGGAAGAAGTCGCCCTGGCGCCAGATACCCGGGTAGTCGCTGAAATACGACTCGGTGTAGCGCACGTGGCCTTCGTCGTTCCAGAAGCCCATCGGCATGGACGGCATGGGCTCGGTGATGACCATTTCGCCCACTTCATCCACCACCGGCTTGCCATCGGCGTCGAAGGCCAGCAGGTTCACGCCCAGGTGCGGTGCCTGGATTTCACCGGCATACACCGGCTGCGTGGGTACGCCGCCACAGAAGCCGCTGCAGATGTCCGTGCCGCCGCTACCCGACTGCACCCAAACGTCCGCCTTCACGTTCTGGTAGAACCACACCATGCACTCGGGTGTTACCGGCGAACCGGCCAGCATGATGGTCTTGAGGTTGCTGAGGTCGAAGCGGTCCTTGGGCACGATGCCCTGCTTCTCGAGAATCTGCTGGTAGGTGGGGCTGGCGCCGAAGAGGTCGACCTTGAAGTCCTGCACCACCTTCCACAACTGGTCCGGGCCGGGCCACGCCGGGTTGCCGTCGTACAGCACCGGCACCACGCCGGAAAGCAGACTGGTGACGAGGAAGTTCCACATCATCCAGCCGGTGGTGGTGTAGAAGAACAGGCGCTCGCCCACCTTCAGGTCCATGTGCAGCTGCACCAGCTTCTGCTGTTCCAGCGTGATGCCCACGTGCGTGTGGACGATTGGCTTTGGCAGACCCGTGGTGCCCGAAGAGAAGAGGATCCACAGCGGCGACTGCGCCGGCACCTGCTGGTAAACAAACGCAGCTTCGCCGGGGTCTGCGGTGGCGAGCAGGTCGTCCCACAACAAGCCGCCCGGCACGAGCGGCGTACGGTTGGCGAGATCGAGGTAGGGCAACAGCACTACCTTCTGCAGCGTGGGGAGGTTGTTGGCGATATGCGCCATCTCGTCGCGGCGATCGAACGGCTTGCCGCCGTACTGGTAACCGTCGACGCAGAGCATCACCTTCGGGGCCAGCTGCGAATAGCGGTCCAGCACGCCGCGCGAGCCGAAGTCCGGACCGCAACCGGACCAAATGGCACCGATGCTGGTGGTGGCGAGCATGGCGATGACGGCGTGCGGCGTGTTGGGCAAGCAGCCGACCACGCGGTCACCAGGCTCCACGCCGAGGTTGCGCAGTGCGGTGGCGAGCCGCCGCACTTGCGAGCTCAAGTCATCCCAGGACATTTCGACGGCGGCGTCGCGCTCGTTGAAATGGATGAGCGCCGTCTGGCCGGGTACGGCCTTCGACATGACGTTCTCGGCGTAGTTGAGTACCGCACCCGGGAACCATTCGGCGCCGGGCATGGTGCGCTTGCCAAGTACGGCCGTGGGCTGGGCACTCACCTTGGGGTTGAAGTACTCCCACAGCGCGCCCCACAGGGCGTCGATGTCCGCCACGGACCACTCGTACATCGCCTGGAAGTCGGCGAAATCGAGCCCGCGGGTTTCCTTCAACCACTGCGAGAACTTCGTGAGGTTGCTGGCCGCCGCGCGCTCGGGCGACGGCGTCCAGAGCAGTTCACCTTCCATCACCATGGTCGTAGTCTCCAGAAAGGCCGCCGGCTCAGCCGGCGAGGCCCAGTGCTTCGATCGCGTTGTGCTTGAGGATGAGGTCGTGAACTTCAGGCTTGAAGTTCGCTTCCTTGAAGTCCTTGATCCAGCGGTCGGGCGGAATGAGCGGGAAGTCCGAACCGAACAGGATCTTCTTCTTCAACTGCGTGTTCGCGTACTGCACCAGCTGCGCCGGGAAGTACTTCGGCGACCAGCCGGAGAGGTCGATGTACACGTTCTGCTTGTGCAGGCAGACCGACAGCGCCTCGTCCTGCCACGGCCAGGACGGGTGGGCGATGATGATCTTCATGTCCGGGAAGTCCACGGCCACATCGTCCACATGGATGGGGTTCGAGTACTTCAGGCGCATGCCGCCGCCACCAGGCATGCCGGTGCCGATGCCCGAATGACCGCTGTGGAAGATGGCCGGCAGCTTGTGCTCGGCAATCACTTCATACAGCTTGTAGGCCATGCGGTCGTTCGGGAAGAAGCCCTGGCAGGTGGGGTGGAACTTGAAGCCACGCACGCCATCGGCGATGAGCCGACGCGCCTCGCGCGCACCGAACTTGCCCTTGTGCGGATCGATGCTGGCGAAAGCCACCATCATGTCGCTGTTGGCGTGGGCAGCTTCCAGCACTTCCTCGTTGGGAATGCGACGGCTGCCGATCTCGTGCTCGGAGTCCACGGTGAACATGACGAGACCGATCTTGCGCTCACGGTAGTAAGCCACGGTCTCCGCGATGGTGGGGCGTTTGCCGGCCTTGAAGTACTTGCTCGCGGCGTCCTCGTATTCCTGCCACACCTCGTCGGTGGGCTGGCGGCAGGACACCTCGGCGTGGGTGTGGACGTCGATGGCAATCAGGTCATCGGTCTTCATGCGCGCTCTCCTTCCCACTGGGCCAACGTCTTGCCTTCACGGACCAGCTTTTCGAGCAGGGCCGCCGGTTCCCAGTGCATGGGGCCGAACAGCTCGCGGTACTTCAGCATGCCGTCGTAAACGGTCTTCAGGCCGATGGTGTCGGCGTAGAACAGCGGACCACCACGGTAACGCGGGAAGCCGTAACCGGCGGCCCACACCACGTCGATGTCGCTCGCGCGCACCGC
>JBEGRA010000387.1:0-6991 GCA_041180705.1 Pseudomonadota bacterium
CGCAAGGCCATGGACCATCGTCGGGTGACCGTCATCGCTGCCGCGGTGTTCTTCGTGGCTTCGCTGTCGCTGACCGGTCTGCTGCCCACTTCCTTCCTTCCGGCCGCCGACAAGGGCAGGACGAGCGTCGCTCTGGAACTGCCGCCCGGTACTTCGCTGCAGGAGACGACGCAGGCTGCCGAATCTGCCCGCGCCGCCATCGGCAAGATTCCCGAGGTGAAGAGCGTCTATTCGGCCATCGGTGCCGCCACGGCGGGCAATTGGGACCAGAGCACGGCAGCAGACGTCCGCCGCGCCAATCTCACCGTGGATTTCGGACTCGAGTCCACGCGCAAGCGCTCGCAGTTGCAGATCGAGCAGGACATTCGTCGGGCGCTGCTCGACGAACCGGGCGTCCGTTTCTCCATGGGGACCGGCGAGCCGGGCGAAAAATACCAGTTGTTGCTCGCCGGCGAGGACCCCGTCCTGCTGGAGACGACAGCCGCCATCGTGGAAGAGCAGGTCCGCGGGCTCGGTCTGCTCGGCAACCTGAAGTCCACGGCGAGCCTGAAACGACCGGAACTGCAGATTCGTCCGGATCGCGAATTGGCGGCTCGGCTGGGCGTCGATACTGTCGCGCTGGGCGATGTTACCCGTGTAGCGATGACAGGCGATTTCAACGTGGCGCTGGCGAAGTACGATCTGCCCGAGCGACAGATTCCCATCCGCGTCGCGCTGCCGGAGTCATCGCGTACCGATGTCGATACGCTGAAGCAACTGCGTGTTCCCTCGCTGCAGGGGCCGGTACCGCTCGGGGCAATTGCGGAAATCCATGAAGACAGTGGGCCGGCGGAAATTCGTCGCTTCGACCGCAGCCGCGACATCATCATCGAGGGTGAACTCGCGGGCGCCGCCGTGGGCGCGGTGGCCTCGGCCGTGCACAAACTGCCCATCATGCAGGCATTGCCTGCGGGCGTTCATGAAGCACCGACCGGTGAAGCAGAAATCCTGAAGGAGCTGATGTCGGCCTTCGGAATGGCAATGGTGGTGGGCGTGCTTTGTGTTTACGCCATTCTGGTGCTGCTGTTCCACGACTTCCTGCAACCCATCACCATTCTGGCGGCGTTGCCACTGTCCATCGGTGGTGCCTTCGGTGCGCTGGTGTTGGCCGGCTCGCCACTTTCCATGCCGGCACTCATCGGCCTCATCATGCTGATGGGTATCGCCACCAAGAACTCCATTCTGCTGGTGGAGTACGCCATCGTGGCGCGGCACGACCTCGGCATGAACCGTACGGATGCCATCATCGATGCCTGCCGCAAGCGCGCGCGTCCCATCGTGATGACCTCCTTCGCGATGGGCGCGGGCATGTTGCCCATCGTGCTGGGGCTGGGCGCGGACAGTGCTTTCCGCGCGCCGATGGGCGTTTCGGTGCTGGGCGGCTTGGTCACCTCCACCGTGCTCAGCCTGGTGGTGGTGCCGGCAGTGTTCACGTACGTCGACGACTTCGCGAACTGGTTGGGGAGACAGCGCAAGCGCTTCTCCCGCAATCTTCAGGCGGAGACGCCCGCCGGTTCCTGACAAGGCCAGCGCCGCCGGCAATTCACTGACTGCCGGCTGGTCATCTCGCGGTGTTCGCCCCGTCGAGGTTCAGCGCGCCAACCAGCCGCCGTCCACTGGCAGCACGATGCCGTGGACGTACGCGGCTGCCGCGGACGCCAGAAATACCGCGGCACCGGCCAGATCTTCCGGCTGTCCCCATTTCCCGGCGGGGATGCGCGCCAGAATGTCCCGGTTGCGGTTGGCATCCGCCCGCAGTGCTTCGGTGTTGTTGGTTGAAAAATACCCGGGGGCGATGGCGTTCACGTTGATGCCCTTGCCGGCCCATTCGTTGGCCAACAGGCGCGTGAGGCCCGCGATGCCGCTCTTGCTGGCGGTATAAGACGCCACGCGGATGCCTCCCTGGAAGGAGAGCATCGAGGCGATGTTGATGATCTTCCCGGGCTGACCGACGGCGAGGAAGTGCCGCGCTGCGGCCTGCGACAGGAAGAACGCCGCCTTCAAATTGACGTCCATGACGTCGTCCCAATCGGCCTCCGTGAAGTCCACGGCGTCGGCGCGACGGATGATGCCGGCGTTGTTCACCAGGATATCGAGTCGACCCAGAGCGTCTACCGCTTCGGCGACGATTTCACCGAAATTCGGTGACGCCCCGAGGTCGGCACGAATGGCATGGCAACGGCGGCCCAGAGCAGTTACTGCCGCCGCCGTCTCGCCCATTTCGCTGCGGCCCACGGCGACGATGTCGGCACCGGCAGCCGCCAGGCCGACAGCAACGGCTTGGCCAAGACCGGTGTTGGCGCCAGTGACCAGCGCTACTTGCCCGGCAAGGTCGAACCAGGCGGCTGCGGTGCCAGTGCTCATCGCAGGGTGTCCACGGGAACCGGAGCCATGTCGCGGTAGTCCACGTTCTCGCCGCCCATGGCCCAGATGAACGTGTAGTTGGCAGTGCCGCAACCGCTGTGGATGGACCACGGCGGCGAAATGACGGCCTGTTCGTTGCTGACGACGACATGGCGGGTTTCGTGTGGCTCGCCCATGAAGTGGAACAGGCGCGTCTCCGGCTTCATGTCGAAGTAGAAATAGACTTCGCTGCGGCGTTCGTGACGGTGACAGGGCATGGTGTTCCACACGCTGCCTTCCTTCAGTGCGGTCAAGCCCAGCAGCAGGTTGCAGGACTTGCAGACGTCGGGGTTGATGTACTGGTAGATGACGCGTTCATTCGAAGTGGCCGGCGAACCCATCGGATTGGGCTTGGCCTGATCGATGGAGATCTTCACCAAGGGATGAACGGCGTGGGCCGGCGTGCTGGCGAGATAGAACTTCGCCGGCTGCGCGCTATCCGTGGAACGGAACACCACGCGCTGCGTGCCGCGCGGAACATACATGCCGTCCCGCGTGCTCATCGCATGCACTTCGCCGTCGACCTCGATGGTGCCTGCGCCGCCGATGTTGATGACACCCAGTTCGCGCTGGTCCAGGAAGCGGCCGAGCGTGAAAGCCGGCGCTTCTTCCAGAACGATCTCGCCCGCCACCGGCATTGCTCCGCCAATCACCATGCGCTCGATATGGCTCAAGGTGAGACAAAGTTCGTCGGCCACGAAGATTTCCGACACGAGGTAGAGATCGCGCAGTTTCTGCGTGGACATGCCGACAATCATGTCGGGATGGGAAGCGTGGCGCTTGTCGGTCTTCATGGGGAGACTCCGTTGGAAGCTGATTCTTGGGTATCGAGACGGTAAATCTTCTTGGGTAGACGGTAAGCGAGGTCCATGGCGATTTCCACGGCCTCATCTTCCTGCAAGCGATGCTCTGCAACGAGCCTCGCGAGATAGACGGCATCGACGCGTCGTGCCACATCATGTCTGGCGGGTATCGACAGGAACGCACGGGTATCGTCGTTGAAGCCCACCGTGTTTTGGAAGCCCGCGGTTTCGGTGGTCTGCTCGCGGAAGCGCATCAGTCCGTTCGGGCTGTCGTGGAACCACCACGCCGGCCCCAGGCGCAAGGCCGGGTAATGCCCGGCCAAGGGCGCCAGTTCACGGCTGTAGCTGGTTTCGTCCAGCGTGAAGACGATGAACGTGAGCCGTTTTTCGTTGCCGAGCCGGCCGAGCAGGGGTTGCAGTGCTCGCGTGTACTCGGTGGCAGTGGGAATATCGGCACCCTTGTCACGACCATAGCGGGCGAACAGTCCGTGGTTGTGGTTGCGGCAAGCACCTGGGTGCAGTTGCATCACCAGACCGTCGTCCAGGCTCATCTGCGCCATTTCGGTGAGCATCTGTCCGCGGAACAACTCATGGTCCGCCGATGTGCTTTGGTTGGCAGCAATCCGGTTGAACAGCCGTTCTGCCTCGTCGTGTGACAGGTCGGCGGTGAATGCCGACGGATGACCGTGGTCCGTGCTGGTGGCGCCATGCGCGGCGAAAAACGCGCGACGCTGCCGGTGCGCACGCAGGTAACCGGCCCACGTATAGGTGTCTTCCCCGGTCAACTGCGCGAGCAGTGCCAAGCCGTCGCGAAACTGTTCGTGGTCAGGGTCGACGACCGGGTCCGGCCGATAGGCGGTGATGACTCTGGAACGCAGCGCCCAGTCTGCGGCGCGCAGCGAGGCGTGGTGCTCGAGGGTATCCAGCGGCGATTCGGTGGTGGCCAGCCACTCGATGCCGAAGCGTTCGAACAAGGCACGCGGCAAGAATGCCGGGGAGGCGAGTGCTTCGTCGATGGTGTCGTAATACAGGTCTGCCGTTTCGGCCGACAGGCGAACCTTCAAGCCGAATACTTCGTGGAAGGTGGTGTCCAGCCACAGGGACGATGGGGTCCCCCGGAACAAGTGCCAGTGGCTGGCAAACAGTCGCCACGCTTCCCGAGGTTGCGCAATCGGGCCGCCGTGCAGGTCCGCCACGCCCAGCGACTCCAGCTCGATGCCCTGACTGTAGAGCATGCGGTAGAGGTAATGGTCTGGTGCCAGCAGCAGCTCCGTCGGGTTCGCGAAACGCTGGTTCGTGGCGAACCAAGCCGGATCCGTGTGACCGTGCGGGCTGATGATGGGCAGGTCACGCGTGGCGGCGTGCAGTCGACGCGCGATGGCGCGGGTGCCGGCATCGGCTGGAAAGAGGCGATCCGGGTGCAGTTCAAGGGTGGGATGGGTAGCCATGGGAGGGGATGATAGCCGTTCCGGGAGACAAAGGTAACCGGTGTCAAAACATGGTAGCCTTTCGGTCGGTCATTCCATCCACCGAGTATGCCGCCCCATGAATTCGCTGCCTGCTGCATGGCTTGTTCATCCGGACGATTCCGTTGCCCTGGCGCTCGAGCCCCTGGCCGAGGGGCGCCTTCTGGAAGTTGCCGGTGACTCCGTGGTGGTCCGCCAACCCGTGCCGCGAGGCCACAAGCTGGCATTGCGCGCCATGCCGGCGGGGGCCGTCGTCCACAAGTACGGGCATCCCATCGGCAAATTGACTGCCGCCGTCGAGGCTGGCGAGCATATTCACACGCACAACCTGACCACCATGCTACAGGGCGGTTTGGACGCGCATTGGACAGGGTCGGAGCGGACTGCGCCGGTGCCGGTCGCGTCCTCTCGCAGTTTCCTGGGCTATCGACGTGCGGACGGCAGGGTCGGCACGCGGCAGGAAATCTGGATCATCGCCACCGTTGGCTGTGTCCGCCGTACGGTCGAGCGTATCGCCGAAATCGCCGGCAGGAACCACGCCGGCCGTATCGGCGCGGTGAGGCCGATCGTACATCCCTTCGGTTGCTCGCAAGTCGGCGGGGACCTCGACGCTACGCGGCGGCTCCTCGCGGCGCTCGCCAGTCACCCGAACGCCGGTGGCGTGCTGGTGGTTGGCCTCGGGTGCGAGTCGAATCAAGCGGCAGCCCTCATGGCCGGCATCGAGGGGCGCGACGACGGCAGCCTGCGTTTCCTCGGGACCCAGCAGGCGAGCGACGAGATTGCCGAAGGTCTCGCCTTGGTGGATGAATTGGTCGCGCGGCTTGAAGGGGAGCGCCCCGTTCCGTGCGCCTTGAGCGAACTGGTAGTCGGCTTGAAGTGTGGCGGTTCGGACGGCTTCAGCGGCATTACCGCGAACCCCTTGGTCGGGCGCATCGCCGACGCCGTGACTGCCGTCGGTGGCAAGGCGGTATTGACGGAAATTCCGGAGTGCTTCGGCGCCGAATCGCTGTTGCTGAAGCGTACCGTGTCCAATCCGGTCTTCGATCGGCTGCTGTCCGTGTTTTCCGACTTCCGTCGCTACTTCATCGACCAAGGCGAGCCGCTCCACGAAAATCCGTCCCCGGGAAATCTGGAGGGCGGCATCACCACACTCGAAGAAAAATCCTTGGGAGCGGTCCAGAAGGGCGGTCAGGCGCTGGTCACGGACGCCATCCGCTATGGCGAGCGCACCAAGGTGCCTGGCCTGTGTGTGCTTGAAGCGCCCGGTAACGATGCCGTCTCTTCGACTGCGCTCGCGGCCGCAGGTGCGACGGTCATCCTCTTCACCACCGGGCGAGGCACGCCACTCGGGTTTCCCGTGCCGACCATCAAGGTCGCTTCCAATTCCGCTTTGGCGCAACGCAAGCCGCACTGGATCGACTTCGATGCAGGCCAGGTGCTGGCGCATGGCGATTGGGGGCGTGCGGTGGAAGATCTGCTCGATTGCACGCTGCGTATTGCCAGCGGTGAAAAGACTTGTGCCGAGAAAGCTGGCGAGTCGGAAATTGCCGTGTGGAAGCGGGGGGTGACGCTGTGACACGTGCCCGCCTCTCGCTCTCCACGCTCCGGAATTTGCCCGCCGAGGTGGGTCGGCCCGCCTACGATCCTGGCCGGATCGGTGTCGGCGTAGTGCACCTTGGGCCTGGTGCGTTCCACCGGGTTCACCAAGCGGACTATCTCGATCGCTTGCTCGCCAGCGACTCGCGTTGGGGTATCGCGGAGGTGTCCCTGCGATCGCCTGGCCTGCGTGATGCGCTCTTGCCGCAGGACGGACTCTATACGCTCGCCGAAGTTGAAACGGGCGCGAAGTACCGGGTCGTGGGGTCCTTGCGGGAAATGTGGGTGGCCGCGGAAAACCCGATGCGGCTGCTGGAGCGCCTGCAGGATCCGGCACTGAAAACGGTAACCCTTACCGTCACGGAAAAAGGTTACTGCCTCGCGCCGGATGGACGCCTCGACCACCAGCACCCGGACATCCAGCGTGATTTGCTGACGCCGCAAAGCCCGGTGAGTACTCCGGGCTTGCTGGTGGCCATGCTGGCGCGTCGCAAGAGTGGCGGCACGCCTCCGCCAGTCATCCTGTCCTGCGACAATCTTTCCGACAACGGCAAGCGCCTGCGGGGTGCGGTAGTCGATTTCGCGAACGCAGTCGATACCGACTTGGCTCGATGGATAGCAGCGGAAGTCGCGTTTCCGTGCACGATGGTCGACAGCATTACGCCTGCCACCACCGATGGACTG
>JBEGRA010000388.1:0-5190 GCA_041180705.1 Pseudomonadota bacterium
ATGACGCGCCGAAGCCGCCGCCTTTCCCGAGTTCCAACCTCGATGCCGCCATCGGCTACTTCCTCAAGATAACGACGATGCCACCGGAACTCGCGGGCAACCGGCGTATGTGGGCCCAGTATTCCCTCGGACGCGCGCTGCGAATGCAAGGCACTCCGGAAGCCCGCGCAGCCGCAGAACTGATGTTCCTTGCCGTGCTCCAACGGCTGGACCAAAACATCGCGGACCCTCTCGACCTGCGCAATGGCGCGTATGGCGAACTCGGCAGGCTGGCGCTGCTGGACAACCGCCTTGCCGATGCCACGCAGTGGTACTTCAAGCAAGGCCACGTGACCAACGCGGAGGGCGCCGCCCAATCATTGATAGTCGTAGCGGATGCCGCGCTGCGGCGCGATACCCCCACGCTTGTCCGTGAATTTCGCGATCCCGATTTCCAGCGCGTGGTGGCGCTCTACTTCGTCTCGGTACTGTCCGATGACAACTGGACCCGCGAAAGCAGCCTGACGCCGGAAGAGCCACGCTTCCGGCCACTGCTCGCGGCGCTGCGACAGCTGCCAGCCAGCGAACTGGTGGCGCGTGAACGTTTCGGCGCACTTGCCTTCCAATTGGGTGACTACGAACTGGCCGGCAAACTTCTGAAAGACCCGCAGCAGCCGTTCGGCCACTGGGTCGCCGCCAAACTGGCCTTGTACCAGGGCAACCTGAACGAGGCGGCCAAGCACTATGCCGAGGCAGCCAAGGGCTTCCCGCTTGACACTCCAGCCAATGACACGAACGACTTGCAGCGCCGCAGCTTTCAGGCCGAATGGGCGCTGCTGAACCTGACCCGGGGCGACTACCTGGAGGCCCTGCGCCAACTCGAACGCCTGGTGCCACCGTGGGAAGAAATACAGGTAACCAATAAGCAATTCTGGCCGACGAAGTACCAGTGGCAGCGCTCGGACTGGATGTTTCATCGCCGCGATGTGGCATGGCTGGCGGAGCGAGTGTTGACCAGCGCCGAACTGATGGCCTACGTGGACGCCAACCCTTCAGCCACTTGGCTGGTGCGGGATATTCTCGCCAGAAGGCTGGTACGTGAAGGCAAGCTCGAGGCGGCAGCCCGCTATGCGCTCACGCCCGAAAACAAGGCGCGCATAGCGCGCTTTGCCAACGCCCTAGCAACGCGCGGCAACTCGAAGCTGCCCTTGGCTACACGCGCCCGCGCGGCCGTAGAGGCCGCAACGATCCAGTCCAACGAAGGCATGCAACTGCGTGGCGCAGACCTTGGCCCCGATTTCGCTTCGCTGGATGGCAATTTCGAGATAGGCGGCAGCGCGCCTTCGGACCTTGCCTCCGCTGACGAACGCAAGAGAGCCACGGCTTCAGCCGTGGTACCCGCCGTGCGCTACCACTACCGCGAACTGGCCGCGGAAGAACTGCTGGTGTTCGCAAAGGCGCTGCCGGCGCGGACCGTCCTGAAGACTGCCGTGCTATGTGCCGGTGCCGGTTTGGCACGCCATGGCGTCGGCGATCGCAGGGCATTGGTAAAACAGTTCTACCGCGAATATCAGCGGCATGGGGTGCCTTACAAGGGCGACTGGAACTTCGGGGAGGGTTGCCCGGAGATTTAGGATTTCCGAAGGGAATTTCATGAAATCAATCCAAAGTGACACCGACTCTTTGTTCTCTCCCGATACAGACGCAACCTACGCAGGAGGTCGCGACGACCGAGTGACGAAGTTGCTGCTGGAGGAAGCCATGCGCGGCTTGGAAGACCTGCGCGCGGGACGAACTGCAGATGCTCGGGAAGTGCTGGCCGAGCTTCTGGCTCTGCGATCAACTAGAGCCTAGCCAACAACGCCCCTTGGCCCCACCAAACCAACACGCCCTTCCCCCCTGTTCCACTCCTCCCAGCGTTCACTCGAAGGGAGCGAAGGGGAATGAACCAAATCACTGCATTACGCAGCGGCGCGCTGCGTTTCATCGCCACCATTCTTTGTTCCGCAGCGCTGCTGCACACGGCGTCCGCCATCGCGGCGCCGAAGCCCATCGCCGCCGGCGAACTGCTGCTACGCGTTCCGGTGCCAGCCGCGATAGCGGCGCAGATGGGTGGGCTGGCGGGCACGGAGTTGCTGGAGATTACTGCGGGTAACGGCAACTCCGGCCTCAAGGCACGCCTGGTGCAGGCACAGCAGTTGCCGGTGGGCAGCGGGTGCGTGCTCACAGGTATCGTCGCGCGGGTAGATATCGCTCGCGGCACGCTGCAGCTGGGCGACTACACCGTCGACTACACGGCACTGCTGCACGACACGGCCTTCGCGCCACCCGCCGTCGGCAGCGCCGCAACGCTGTTCACCCGCGACGGTTGCGACGGCAGCGGTCGCACCGACCAGCGGTTTGTCGCCAGTGCACTTGTGGCCCGCCCCAACGACAGCAGCACGCTGGCGCTGGCGGGCATCACGGGCAGCGCTCGTGGTGGCATCACGGGGAGTGCCGGGCCGACCCTAACGCTCTCTGGCATCACCGGAAGCGCGCGCAGCGGCATTACCGGCAGCGCAGGGCCCACTCTCACGCTAAGCGGCATCACGGGCAGCGCGCGAGGCATGTAAGCCACAGCCAGCCTTGGGAATGCATTCCCAAGGCGGCTGCCGCAGCGGGTATAGCTCCACGCGGGGACGACAACCGTCCCGGAGGCTTCGTGGAGGGGCCGTACCCGCGTGCCAGTCCAGAACAGTCCGCCGCACGAAGGGGCAGCGTCCGCCCCGCCCCTGCCGCCGCCCACGCCGGACACCGTGCTGGCACAGTTGGCGCAGCTGCTCGGGCTGCTCGCCGTGGACCTGCTGCCACTCGGGCTGGCCGTAGGCGATGTGGAACGCCTGCTCCTGAAGCTCTACGTGGACATGGCCGTAGAAACGCTGGGTGGCACCGACGACGAGGCCACCACCTGCAGCATCGCCATCGCCACGGGGCTTTCGCGCCACCGGGTGAATCAGCTGCGCCACCGCCCCCATCTGCCCACGCGCACGCGCCGCGTGAACCGTGCACAACGGGTGGCCGAAGGCTGGCTGGCGGACCCCGCCTACCACCCGGACCCCGAAGCTGCTTTGCCACCACCCGTGCGCTATGCCGGCAAGCACAGCTTTTGCGCGCTCGTGCGCCGCCACTCCGGCGATATACCGCCCAGTGCCATGCGCAAGTTCATGGTGGACGCCGGCATGTTGGAGGTGGCCGGCGCGGGCGCCACGCAACTGCTTTGGCTGAAGGCCCGCCCCCAGGACCCCGTGGCCCTGCGCGCACTGGCCCGGAAGCTGGCAGGCGCCATCGAGATTCTCGAGAAGTAGCAAACGGGCCGAAACGCCAACACCCGAAAACCGGTGTATATTTGGTTAAATACCGCCAAAATAAGAAGAGCGGTGCGATGTATCCACTTCACGGAACGAGGGGGACCGATGCAAAACCAAGCCATGGGGCCGCATACGCAGCCCGCCGAAGAAGACGACCCCAGGGATCTGGACACCCTGCTGCTGGAGATGACCAGCCGACTGGCCGAGATACTGCTGACGCACGACCGGGGAATAGGCTACCTCGAGGCCACCGCCAAGGTGGGCATGGTGCACGCGGCCATTCGCATCTTCAGCGCGGACGACCGGCGCATGACCCACTCCGCCATCGCCGTGACCACGGGAATACCCCGCCACGAAGTGGCCCGCATCATGCGCAGCCCCGAACTGTTCATCGAAAAGTTCCGCCGCGCCAACCGCGCCGTGCGCGTGGCTACGCAGTGGCGGCAGGACCCTTTCTTCAACCCCGAAGGTACGGACCCGCCCCCGCTGCTGCCGCTGACCGGCGAGCGCAGCTTCACCACGCTGGTGCGCAAGCACAGCGGCGACATTCCCATCGTGTGCATGCTGGAGGCCATGCTCGACGCCGGCACCGTCACAGAGGAAGGCGACGACAAGCTGCTGAAGCTGCACGAGAAGACCGTGGATGAAGAAGAATTGCAGGACTCGCGCCGGAAGCTGGCGAAGCTGGTAGGGCTGTTCGACTTGTAGCTGTGCTACTTCTAGGCACACGGCACGCGTGCGGATATTGACCGCATTCACCGTGGTATCCATCGCTCCACCGGCGCAGCGCCGCATTTCTGCAAATACGCGTTCGTTTTGGCGCGCCTCTTCGCCACCAACGCCCGGCACACTTCCCTGAACTTCACTAGGGAAGGGAAAGTTCATGCACGGACACACTTCGACGGCCCTCTTGCTGCGCATGGCCGTAACAGCCGCGCTGTTGGCGGCACTGTCACAGGCAGTAGCGGCCTCCGCCAAACATGTGGCTGCAAGCAAAAACGCCGCCAACCCTTGCGCCGCGCTCGCGAAGGAGATTGCGTCGCTCGATTCGAAGATGCGCGCGGGCTACAGCGGGAAGGCAGGCGAGAGGATGCGCGACCGGCACCGCGAGGCGGTGGCCGAGTTCAATCGGATGAGGTGTCGGGGGTTGTAGCACGCGATTCCGACCACTTGCCATTCGTTAACGAATGATTACACTCACATGTACGAGATAACGTTTACCCCGCATTTCGAGTCGTGGTTGAACGGCTTGTCGGACAGGCGCACACGACTTCGTCTGTCCCGCAGACTTGACCCTGCCCGACGGGGCCTTTTAGGCGACACCGTCTCTGTGGGGCAAGGCGTCTTCGAGATGAGAGAACACTTCGGCCCTGGCTGGCGGATGTACTACGGATTTCGAGGACGGAACTTGCTACTGATGCTCGCGGGTGGGAACAAAACCTCTCAACGTGGCGATATTGACCTCGCCATCGCACTTCAACAGACCATCGAGGAATGAACCGTCATGGAAAAGCTCCGCGCTTCCGAACTGACGAAGTTCGACATGGCAGACCAGCTGAATTCGGTGGAAGACATTGCCGAGTACCTGACGCAGGTGCTGGAAGATAACGATCCCGGTGAAGTTCAGGAGTTCCTCGGCGTCATCGCGCGCTCGAGAGGAATGACCGAGATGTCACGCTCCACCGGGCTGGCGCGTGAGGCCCTGTACAAGGCCCTGCGCGCGGACTCCCACCCCCAATTCGAGACCATCCTCAAGGTCTGCAAGGCGCTCGGCATCCGGTTGGTTGCCCAAGTGGCGAAGCCCATCTAGTCGAACAGGCCGCCATGGGTAGCCGTGCGTAGAGGGCACGCCAAAGCGCGTTCG
>JBEGRA010000389.1:0-3824 GCA_041180705.1 Pseudomonadota bacterium
TGTGGTTACCCAGGCAGCAAGACGCCCACCCAGGGGCCTCTGGCCTAGTACGACAGCGGCCGCGGCGCAAGCCTTGTTCGGTGCGCCGCCGTCGCGCATAGTCCGCCCCCCGCTTCACCGCACGGACCGCCATGACCACGCCCATCGCCCTGCCTTCCATTGCCGCCCGCATCGCCGCCGAAATCGGCTGCAAGAGCGCTCAGGTCGATGCCGCCGTCGCCCTGCTGGACGAAGGCGCCACGGTGCCGTTCATCGCGCGCTACCGCAAGGAAGTGACAGGCGGTCTGGATGACATCCAACTTCGTGCCTTGGAAGAACGACTGGGCTACCTGCGCGAACTGGAGCAGCGGCGCGCCGCCATCCTCGAGAGCATCCGTACCCAGGGCAAGCTGACGCCCGAACTCGAGGCCGGCATTGCCGGTGCGGAGACCAAGCAGCGCCTGGAAGACCTCTACGCACCCTACAAGCAGAAGCGTCGCACCAAGGCGCAGATTGCGCTGGAGGCTGGTCTCGGGGCCCTTGCCGAGGCCCTGCTGGCCAACCCGGCCCTTGACCCGGAAACCGAGGCCGCGAAGTTCCTGCGCCCCGAGTTCGAAACCGAAAACGGCAAGAACCCCGGCGTGGCAGACACCAAGGCCGCACTGGATGGTGCGCGGCAAGTTCTCATGGAGCGGTTCGCGGAAGACGCCGAACTGGTCGGGAGCCTGCGCACCCACCTCCAGGACTACGGCGTGGTCATTGCCAAGGTCGCCGAAGGCAAGGAAGAGGCTGGGGCGAAGTTCCGCGACTACTTCGACTACTCCGAGCCCTATTCCCGGGTGGCGCCGCACCGTGCCCTGGCGCTGTTCCGCGGCAGCAACGAAGAAATCCTGCGCACTTCCATCAAGCTTCCGGAAGACCTCGCCAATGCCGAAGCGCTGGTGAAGCCGGCAAATGAATGCGAACTGCGCATCGCCGGACGCAACCGCATCGAAGCTCGCGGCCGCAAGGCCGACGCTTGGCTCATGCAAACGGCCCGCTGGACTTGGAGCGTGAAGCTGGCTTGGCAGCTGGAAATGGAACTCTTCGGCACGCTGCGCGAGAAGGCGGAAGCGGAAGCCATCCGCGTGTTCGCCACGAACCTGCACGACCTGCTGCTCGCAGCACCCGCCGGCCATCGCGTGACCATGGGCCTCGACCCGGGCCTGCGTACGGGCGTGAAGGTGGCCGTGGTGGACCGTACCGGCAAGCTGGTGGACACCGCCACCATCTACCCGCACGTGCCTCGCAACGACTGGGAAGGCAGCCTGCATACGCTTGGCATGCTGGCAAAGAAGCATGGCGTGGAGCTCATCAGCATCGGCAACGGCACCGCTTCCCGCGAAACGGACAAGCTGGCCGTGGATCTCATCAAGCGCCACGCCGACTTGCAGATGACCAAGATTGTCGTTTCGGAGGCCGGCGCTTCGGTGTACTCCGCCTCCGAGCTTGCCTCGCGGGAATTCCCGCAGCTGGATGTCAGCCTGCGCGGCGCAGTGTCCATTGCGCGACGCCTGCAGGACCCGCTGGCGGAACTCGTGAAGATCGACCCCAAGTCCATCGGCGTGGGCCAGTACCAGCACGACGTGAGTCAGACGAAACTCGCGAAGCAACTGGATGCCGTGGTGGAAGACTGCGTGAACGCCGTGGGCGTCGATGTGAACACCGCTTCAGTGCCGCTCCTGGCTCGCATCTCCGGGCTGTCGACCACGCTCGCCGAAAACATCGTGAACCATCGCGATGCCAATGGCCCGTTCAAGACACGCGCCTCGTTGAAGGAAGTACCGCGTCTCGGCCCGAAGACCTTCGAGCAGGCGGCGGGCTTCCTGCGTGTACCTGCCGGCGACAACCCTCTGGATGCCTCGTCCGTGCACCCCGAAGCCTACCCCGTGGTGGAACGCATCCTCGCCGACCTGAAGCGCCCGATGATGGACGTGATGCGCGATGCCAGCCTGCTCAAGGCCGTGAATGCCGCAAAGTACACGGACGAGCGCTTCGGCTTGCCGACCGTGCGCGACATCCTGAAGGAACTGGAGAAGCCGGGCCGCGACCCGCGCCCGGAATTCAAGACCGCCACCTTCCGCGAGGGCATCGAGGAACTCGACCAACTCGAGCCCGGCATGGTGCTGGAAGGTGTGGTGACGAACGTGACCAACTTCGGTGCGTTCGTGGATATCGGCGTCCACCAGGACGGCTTGGTGCACATCTCCGTCATGTCGAACAAGTTCGTGAAAGACCCGCACGAAGTGGTGAAGGCCGGCGAGATCGTCAAGGTGAAGGTGATGGAGGTGGACGTGAAGCGCCGCCGCATCGCGCTCTCCATGCGACTGGACGAGGCCGTCGGGCGCAAGGAGCCTGCGCCGGCGGGTAGCGGCCGCAACCAGGACGCCAGAGGGGGTGGTCAGCCGCAGCGGGGCGCACCGGGGCGTGACCCCCGGGCCGGCGGCCATGGCAATCAGGGCGGCTATGGCCGGAACACTCGACAAGAAGAACCTCAAGGCGGCGCCATGGCAGATGCCCTGCGCCAACTACTGAAGCGCTGAACGCTCAGTTCGGCGCCGGGCACCGCTGGGGCTTCGTCTCCGCGGCGGCAGGCATGGCCGCCGCCTTCACCCGCCCCGTACTGGCCAACTGGTCGAAGGCCACCTGCTGCAAGGCCGCGGCCTGCGCGGCCGAGAAGCCCAGTTCGTAGGCTGCGCATTCATTGGCGCCGAGCGTTCGCGGGTCCTGCCCGGTGAAATGCCCGAACATCACCAGCGCCTTCAGGTAATAACCGAAGGCACTGGCGTGATAGTGGTCATACGTCCACAAGTTCACCTTGCCCGCCTCCAGCCCGTCGTAAGGATTGGCATCGGCCACGCCCGTGCGGATGGCAAGCGCCCACGCCTCCCCCACCGGCACCACGCCATGGATGGCAGGGTGCGTCACGGCGGCCAGGTCGTACCCCGCGCGGATGTCGTGCACCATCTCGTCGACGCTCTTGCCAAACCAATGGCCCTTGGCCTCGTAGAGCTGGTCCGCTCGCGGGAAGGTGGCTTCGAGTTGGATATCCACGCGCGGGTTCACGCCGTGCAGCAGCACCGCCATCTGCTGCGTGCTTTGAACCAGCAGCGCCGGGTCACCGGGTTTCGCCCGATCTAGCAGGCTGTAGCCCATCATGGTCACGTGGTCCCAGGGCCGCGCGGCGAGCACTTCGCGACGGTTGGCATAGTGCCAGTCCAACCCCATCCCGGGCTGCGTCTCCAGAAACACATCCCAGCTCTGGCCCGCTTCCACCGTGAATACCTTGAACAGCGCCGGGACCCCGCCGATGCCCTGACCGTTCAGGTCGGTGACCGACTGCGCACGATAGAACTGCACCGGCGAGCCCCAGCCGAAGGTAAAGCTGTTGCCGATGAACAGCAGGCTCGTGGCTGCACCTGCGGGTACCGGAATGCCCGTGCCCGCCAGGGCAAGCAAAAGCCCCCAGAGGACGCGCCCGATCCGCTTCCCGACGCCACGCCCGCTACCCATGCTGCCCCCGTGAAAATGCAGAACCGAGCCGGTATGGAACCCGGGGTAGAGACGGGCCGTCAAGCCTGCAGCACGGGAGAAACCTTGATCCGGCCACCTTGATGGCGCCTGGACCGTGTTCGCCCGGGCGGGAATCCCGCGATAATCGGTTCCGAAGCCCCGTCTGCGCTGGCGCCCGGGTTCAGGCTCGCGGATAATCCGGCCCGTCATCAGCTTTTGTAGAGTCTCATGCGGTTCTTTTCGGCCCTCATGCCCCGCGAGACGCGCTTTTTCGACCTGTTCGACCGCCACGG
>JBEGRA010000390.1:0-4097 GCA_041180705.1 Pseudomonadota bacterium
AAATGCAAGGACCCGCCGGCGGGACATGGAATTACAGCCCGAAGGAGCTGAATTCAGGGCGAAGAGTCTTCCGGGGCACGCGGAGCCGGCAGAAGCACGTCCACTTCAGCCAAGGGCTTCAAACCGTCCCACGTCTTGCAGCCTGGGCACTGCCAGAAAAAAGTAGTGGTGGAAAACCCGCACTGCTGGCAACGATAACGCGCATTCTTTCGCGCCTGCTTGCGCAGGGCGCCGCACACAGCTTCGAGCTGGGCGTCGCCCAGGCTGCCGCCCTCTGGCAACACCGCACGCAGCACTTCGCCTATGCCCGGCCGTTCCAGGAGATGGACCCGGGTAAGCTCACGAAGCAACGGCAGGTCAAGGAAGTCGCCCAGCAGAGCCGCCTGGACGACATGGGTTCTGACGGCAGGCGGAGCCTTGTCCAGCCACTCCAACGCCAGTGCTGCATCTCCGCCCGCCGCCACCGCCCGGCGCACGCGCGGTAACACTTCCGGCGCGAGGTCGGGCTGCTGTTCCAGCACGCGCCGCAGCCATTCCATGGCCTCCAGCGGCACGCCGTCGTGAACGGCAAGGTCCGCCCGCAGCAGAGCCGCACGCGGAAAACGCTTTAGCTCGGCCTTGGCGGACTTGAGTTGCTCCCGCGCCGCTTCCCAGTGTCCAGCAGCCAGCGCCGCGGCGACGATCTCGCAAGCGTAGTGCGCCACCTCGTTCTCGCTGTTCGGGCGGCCGATTCGGGCCAGCGCCTGCCCGACCTCCATGGCGCGCGCCCATTCCCGCTGCAATTCGTACAGCCGGATGAGATCTTTCAGGGCAGCCAAGCGATAAGTGCCGCCCTCGGCAAGTGGCTGCAACAATTTCTCCGCACGGTCGTGCAAACCGGCACGGAAGTAGTCCTGCGAGAGCGCGTAAGTCGCCTGCTCGCGCTGGCGAACGTCCAGGTCTTCGCGACTGATGAGGTTCTGATGGACGCGGATGGCACGGTCGATTTCGCCGCGACGGCGGTACAGCGCGCCTAGCGCCAGGTGCATCTCCACCGTGTCCTGGTCCGCTTCCACGGCGCGCAGGAAAGCTTCCAACGCGCGGTCGGTTTGGTCCTGAACGAGATAATTGAGACCCGCGAGGTACTCACGGGAAGCCGGACGAGGCTGGGGGGTGCCGCCGATGCGCCAGCGACGTGCGGCGTACCAACCGAAAACGACGGCAGCCGAAATGATGGCTAGATTGCGGAGAACGTGACCGACGACCATGGCGTCAGTGTAGCGCGAGCGGGCCGGCGGCTGTGCGCCGGCGCTTCATGCGGTTCATTCCCGGATGGGATAGGCCTGACCGTCGTTCACGCGGTCACGCAGATCTTTGCCGGGCTTGAAGTGAGGAACGTACTTGCCGGCCAGAGCGACGGCCTCACCCGTTTTCGGGTTTCGGCCCTGGCGGGGCGGACGGAAATGCAGCGAGAAGCTGCCGAAACCACGGATCTCGATGCGTTCGCCGTTGGCGAGCGCGTCACCCATGATGTCGAGCAACTGCTTGACGGCCAGCTCCACATCCTTCGAAGGAAGGTGTTGCTGCTTGGCGGTCATGAGTTCGATGAGTTCGGACTTCGTCATGCGGAGGCCTGCATCGCGAAAACCGTGGATTGAAACGGTCCGTTGGCGGGGGACCAGCCCCCGCCAACGGTGTGCCGTCAGTCGTCGTTGCGGTCCGACAGCTGCGCCTTCAGCAGGTCGCCGAGGCTGGTGCCGGTCGACTCCGCGGAGCCACCGTACTGCGACACGGCTTCCGCCTCCTCATGGGCCTCCTTGGCCTTGATGGAGAGCGCGATGGAGCGCGTCTTGCGATCGACACCCGTGAAGCGGGCCTCGATCTCCTCGCCGACCTTCAGCACGCTACGCGCGTCTTCGACGCGGTCGCGGGCCAGTTCGGAAGCACGCAGGTAGCCTTCCACGCCACCTTCGAGGTCGATGACCGCGCCGCGGGCATCCACTTCGCGCACCACGCCACGGACGATGCTGCCCTTCGGGTGGTCGGCGATGTAACCCGAGAACGGGTCCTTCGCCATCTGCTTGATGCCGAGCGAGATGCGCTCACGCTCCGGGTCGATGGAGAGAACCATCGCCTCGAGGTTGGCACCCTTGGCGTAGTTGCGCACGGCTTCTTCGCCAGGGACGTCCCAGGAGATGTCCGACAGGTGCACGAGGCCGTCGATACCACCGGCCAGGCCGATGAAGATACCGAAGTCCGTGATGGACTTGATCTGGCCCGACACGCGGTCGCCGCGGTTGTAGTTCTCGGAGAACTCCTTCCACGGGTTCGGCTTGCACTGCTTCAAGCCGAGCGAGATGCGACGACGCTCCTCGTCGATGTCGATGACCATGACCTCGACTTCTTCGCCGACCTGGACGACCTTGCCCGGATTGACGTTCTTGTTGGTCCAGTCCATCTCGGACACGTGCACCAGACCTTCCACGCCTTCTTCGATTTCCACGAAGCAGCCGTAGTCGGCGATGTTGGTGACCTTGCCCCAGATGCGGCTTTCGGCCGGGTAGCGACGGGCGATGTGCTGCCACGGGTCCGCGCCGAGCTGCTTGATGCCCAGCGAGACGCGCTGACGCTCGCGATCGAACTTGAGGATGCGGACGTCGATTTCGTCGCCGACCTTGACCACTTCCGACGGGTGCTTGACGCGCTTCCACGCCATGTCGGTGATGTGCAGCAGGCCGTCGATGCCGCCGAGGTCCACGAACGCGCCGTAGTCGGTGAGGTTCTTGACCACGCCCTTGACGACCGCACCTTCCTGCAGGTTGTCGAGCAACTGCGAGCGCTCGGCGCTGTATTCCTGCTCGACGACCGCACGGCGCGACACGACGACGTTGTTGCGCTTCTGGTCCAGCTTGATGACCTTGAACTCGAGGACCTTGCCCTCGAGGTAGGACGGGTCACGCACGGGGCGCACGTCGACGAGCGAGCCCGGCAGGAACGCGCGGACATTCTCGATTTCGACGGTGAAGCCGCCCTTGACGCGGCCGTTGATGATGCCCTGCACGATGGCCTGGTCGTTGAAGGCCTGCTCGAGGCGCGTCCAGGTGCGGGCACGCTTGGCCTTCTCGCGCGACAGGCGCGTGGCGCCCGAGCCGTCCTCGACGCTATCCAGCGCGACTTCGACCATTTCACCGACGACGGCTTCGACTTCGCCCTTCTCGTTCTTGAACTGCTCGACCTCGATGACCGCCTCGGACTTCAGGCCGACGTTGACCACGACGAAGTCGGGACCGACGGAGACGATGAGGCCGGTGAGGATCTGGCCCGGCTTGATACGCTGGGAAGCTAGGCTTTGTTCAAACAGTTCAGCAAAAGATTCGCTCATGGGGGGGAATTGCGAGCGCCGGAGGCGCCGCCTCTCTAGGGTTGTGCCGGGCCGTGGGAAACACGGAGTGACCGGCGGGTTGCAGAAAAGTGGCACCCTGGCAGGCAAACCTGCCCCGGCACCACACCGGAAAAACCTTCAGCCAACCGCGAAGCGCGCGCGTGCCAGGGAAAGCACTTGCGCCACCACGACGTCCGGCGGGAGGTGGGTCGAATCGATGGTGATGGCGTCGGGCGTGGCTGCCAACGGCGCCACCGCGCGGGTGGCATCGCGGCGGTCGCGCTCGGCGATCTCCAACGAAAGGGCCGCGAGGTTAGCATTAATCCCCTTTTCCATCAACTGCTTATGGCGTCTTGCCGCGCGTTCTTCAGCGCTCGCAGTCAGGAACACCTTCAAGCCGGCATCGGGAAAAATGACTGAACCCATGTCGCGACCGTCGGCAACCAGCCCAGGGGGTACGGCAAAGGCGCGCTGTCGCTCCACCAGGGCATCCCGCACGGGGGACCACGCCGCCACCCGCGACGCGGCGGCGCCAGCCTCTTCGGTGCGTATGGCACGGGTGACATCGAGGCCGCCGAGCAAGATGCGCTCCTCGCCACTCCCCGTGGCACCGAAAACCACGTCCATGGTCCGCGCATAGGACGCATGCCCGGCAATGTCTTCGGCCGCTACCCCGGCCGCTGCGGCCCCATGGGCCACCAGACGGTAGAGCGCGCCGGAATCCAACAGGTGCCAA
>JBEGRA010000391.1:0-3947 GCA_041180705.1 Pseudomonadota bacterium
GCCAGCTCGCGCCCGCGCTACTTCCAGGTGCGCGGCATCGGCGAACTGGAACAGTACGAAGGGGCGCCCAATCCTTCCGTGGGCTTCCTCGTCGATGGCATGGACTTCAGCGGCCTTGGCATGGTCGCCACGCTGTTCGACGTGGGACAAATTGAAGTGCTGCGCGGCCCGCAGGGCGCGCGCTACGGCGCGAATGCATTGGGCGGCCTCATCAATGTTGCGAGTCGCGCACCGGAACGCTCAGACTCCGGCGAAGTGGAAGCGACGGTCGGCAGCGCCGGAACTTACGGCGCCGGTGCCATTTACGACGTGTCCACTGGCGCGAATTCGGGCCTGCGCCTCGGCGTGCAGCAGCAGCGCAGTGATGGCTTCCGCCGCAATGCCTACCTCGGCCGCAACGACACGAACGGTCGCAACGAAACCACTGCACGCGCCCGTTGGCAGTGGGACTACGATGAAGACCATCAGGTCGACATCGCCGTGCTGCACGCGGACCTCGACAACCGCTACGACGCTTTCGCCATCGACAACACCCGCACCACGCTGTCGGACAAGCCAGGCCGTGACGCGCAAATGGCCACGGGTGCCAGCGTGCGCGTGCTGCTGCCGGGGCCGGGAGAGGCGAAGTGGCGACTGGCGGCCGCGCATATCGATTCCCACAGCGTGCACGCCTACGACGGCGACTGGGGCAATGCCGTTTCCTGGGCCCCCTACACCTACAACTACGTCTACCACGCAGACCGAAACCGGCAGAACACCACGCTTGAGGCGCGCCTCGAGTCGCCGGCGCGACTGGACGACCGCCGGTTCGCTTGGCTGGTGGGTGCCTGGCACTCGCAACTGCGCGAGCGCATCGACGAGCGCAGTGGCGGCACCTACGCAGACCCGGCCTACCCCGATGTCTTCACCAGCGATTTCGCCGGCACGAGCCGCTACAGCGCGAACACGACAGCGCTGTTCGGTCAGGTGGACGCCGCGCTGCCCGCTGGTTGGCAGGCCAGCCTCGGCCTGCGTCGCGAACGGCGCGCAGCGGACTTCATCGCCAGCGACACCACACTGTCCCCCACCAACACCCAGAGCGGCGGGCACTTCACGGTGTCACGCCCCAGTGCCAATGGCACGCTGTGGTTCAGCGCTTCGCGCGGGTTCAAGGCGGGCGGCGTGAACCCCAGCCCGCAGCTGCCCGCGCGGCTGCGCGAGTTCGGCCCTGAAAGCGTTCGCGGCCTGGAACTGGGCTGGCGCAAGGCCAGCGAGGATGACCATTGGCTGGGTGAAGTCGTGCTGTTCGATATGCGCCGCCAACACTTGCAAGTACGCACCAACGAACAACTAGTGGCAGGCGACCCGAACACGTTCGTGTTCTTCACGGACAACGCTGCCCGCGGCCATCACCGTGGCGTGGAAACCCGCCTGCAATGGCGCCCGCAACCGGGCCTGGAGGCCGGCATCTCGCTGGGCTTGCTGCGCGCGGAACTCTCGGGCGTGGTGCGCGATGGTACTGCCTTGCCAACCCGCGACGCGCCCCATGCGCCCCGCTGGCAGTTCGCCACGCATCTGGCCTGGAACAACTCCGCAGGCTTCCACGCCCGCTTGGATTTCACGGGCATGGATGCGTTCTATTTCGGAAACGTCCCCGAGCGCTTCCGCTCGCACGCCTATTCCTTGCTTGGCCTGCAGGCAGGCTGGCGTGGTGAACGTCTGGAAGCGGGTTTGTACTTGCGCAACGCCTTGAACCGCCAGTACGCCGTTCGCGGCTTTTCCTTCGGCAACGAGCCACCCGACTTCGCCGAGAAGCTTTACACGCAACCGGGTGATCCACGTGAGGGCGGCGTGACCCTGCGCTGGCGGTTCTGACATGCCTGGCACCTGGCAGGACTGGCTGGAAGTCTTCGCCGTCGCAGCGGGGCTTTGCTACGTGGTGTTGGCCATTCGTGGTCAGCGCAGTTGCTGGATCGCGGGCCTGCTTTCCACGCTGGCCTACGGCGTTCTGTGCCAGGTAGCAGGGCTCAAGCTGCAAGGCGCGCTGCAAGTGGTGTACGCAGTGCTCGCCATCGTCGGTTGGTGGGAATGGCGACAACAGCCGGATACCGCCGGCGAGACCTTCACGGTGCGGCGTTTGCCTTGGACGGGACACTTGGTGGCGCTGGCGTTTACGGCTGCACTAAGCTGGGCCGGGCACAGCCTGCTCGCGGCCAACGGCTCCACCCAACCCTGGCTGGAGTCCATCACGACCGCAGGCGGTCTTGTCGCCACCTGGATGGCTACCCGCAAGTGGCTGGACAATTGGAGCTGGTGGGTCGTCATCAACCTCGCCACGGCCTGGCTGTACTGGGAAGCCGCGCTGCGCCCCACCGCGGGCCTTTACCTGGCGTATGCCGCACTTGCCGTACTGGGCTGGCGCGAATGGCGCAAGCAGGCCTGACGCGCGCATGAGACCCGCATGAGCCCTGCACACCCGCGCCTCGAAGAATTCCTGGCTTGGTTGTCGAGCGACCGGCGACCACCTGAAATGCAGCAGGCACGGCGCCTGCGCTGGCGCTCTTTGCCGGGTGGCACGGTGAACCTGCGGGTGCGTGTCAGCGGCGAGACCAACGCCGGCGAGCAACATTGGTTCGTGCGCTTCGCGGGTCATGCGAGTCCGGCGCTGGGTGCGCAGTTGACCACGGAAGCACTTGCACACGAGGCGGCCGCAGCCGCCGGACTGGCACCGGCATTGGTTCAGGTGGATGCAGCCAACGGCGTACTGGTCAGTGCTTGGTGGCCCGGACAGGCCTGGCGCTGGCGGCAGGCACGCCGCGGCATCGACCGCTTCGCCGCCCTCGCCGCACGCTTGCATGCCATTCCAGTACCGGCAGGTTTGCCCGCATTGAACCCAAGCAAGGCCGCTCGATTTCTGCTCGCGGACTTGCCCGCCGGGCCGCGCACAGCCAGTACGTTGCAGGGCGCCGCCTTTCGCGCCATGGAGCGGGCATTGATGCCGGCGTCGCCTGCACCACCCACCGAGAGCGCAGCGGCCGGCATCACCGCTCCGGTGTTGGTGCACTCGGACCCGCACGCCGGCAACATCCTCGAAGCCGCAGACGGCACGTTGTGCCTGGTGGACTTCGAATACGCGGGCAGCGGTGCCCCGGTTCACGACCTGGCCGTGTTCGCCACCAGCCACGATTTGTCCGGGCCGCAGCGGCAAACATTGCTCGCGGCTTACGCTGCCGCCGGCGGTACGCACATATCGACCATCGCCCTGCGCCATGCCTGCGGCGTGGCCGATGCGCTGTGGCTCGCGTGGACGGCACGCGTCCATGGCAGCGAATGGCCGAGCGTGCCGCGGGCGCGGCGCGTGGCGGTCCGCCTCGCTGCGTTATCCTAGGGGCCACCTTTCACTGCAGCCGAGGCTTCCGATGTCGGAACTGAACCCCAGCGCCGAACGCGACCCTACCTTCAACGCGGACGACCTGTACCGCGAAGACACCTACACGGACCGCCGCATCGGCACCATCCGGGTGCTCACTCCGGTGCTGCCATCCGGCGAACGCGACCCGGCACGTGAAGTGGAATTCAGCGGGCAGATCAGCGTGATGACGCCGATGGGCGCCTTGCCGGTGGGCTTCGACCTGCCCGGCCCCACGCTCGCCGAAGCTTCCGCCGCGTTCACTGAAGCGGCGAAGGCCGGCGTGGAACGCACCATGCAGGAAATCCAGCAGATGCGTCGCGAGGCGGCCTCGTCGCTGGTCATCCCGGGTGCCGGCGGCGGCGGTGGCATGGGCGGCGGCGGTTTCGACGGCGGCTTCGGCGGCGGGGGTTTCGGCGGCGGCGGCAGCCGCCTGCGCATGCCCTGATCACGGACCCGACGTCAGGTCTGAAAACAGGCCCGAAAGCCGACCTGATGAAAGCCTTTACTAGGCAGCTGCTCCGTTGGCTGCCCCATTGAAGGCCCCATCGAGTGCCGC
>JBEGRA010000392.1:0-5626 GCA_041180705.1 Pseudomonadota bacterium
ATCCCGGCAGCGGCAAACACCACCCAACGCCAGCGGCGCCAGGATGGGATATGCGTGGTATCGACGGGAAGGGCCATGGGCAATGTCCAGAGTGGGGGTAGCGCATCCTAGCCGCCCCCTAGCCACGCGACTGCGACCTGCCTCGCAGTCCGGAATTATGGAAAGCCGAAAGGCCCGAGAGAGCCCGGTCTGCCGCACGCGCCCATGAAAAACGGGCTGGGGCTGCCTGGCAAACCAGACAACCGCCAGCCCGTGGGAGTAAAACTTTGGCGTCAGCGGATGAAGAGATCGCCGCTGTTCACGAAGCATTGGGAATCCGGCGCACCAGCGGCGCCGGTAGCGGGCAGCACGGTGTAGAAGTCCTTCGCATTGCCGCGACCGCCCGAAGTGACCAGATGGCCATCGGGGATGCTGAGCGCCGGGTGATCGAACGGCGCCGCGCTGCACTGCACGCGCTTGTCGGTCATCGTCAGCATGAAGGCCACCAGGTCTTCGATCTCGGCGTCCGTGAGCTGTTTCGTCTCGTCCGGGAAGAAATCCGGCTCGTTCGGGTCCACCTTGAAGAGCGGCTCGATACCGATGACATTGGAGCCGACACCCGCGTCGGCCACGGGGTGGCCACGGCCAAGCGCACCAGTGCCGCTGTTGTCGTTGAACTCGAACTCCGGGTCCTCGGTGCCGTCGCCACGGCGGTTGCCACCGCGGGCGTAGAACTGGACCACGCTCTTCAGCGTGGCGTAGCCGCCATTGTGGAAATACGGTGCGGTAAGGCCCACGTTGCGCAACGACGGCGTCTTGAAGGCGCCATCCACACCCATGCGCTGTTCCGGGGCCTTGAACGCTGCCATCTCGCCAGCGTGGGTACACGCCTCGGGGGGCAGTTCAGTAATCCGCTTCTGGAACCAGCAGGCGTTGAACGCGAAGTTGTCCACTTTCTTCGGCAGGTCGAGCACCTGGCGCGAATAAGACAGCGGGTTGCCCCAAGGGTCCGTGCCGCCAATGCCCATGTCCGTCGCAGTGGGGGTCACACCGAGGTTGTACCAGCCCTCGTCGTACATGATCGGCATGGCCGTCTTGTAGGGAGCATCCATGCGCGCCACGTTCAGCGCTTCCGGCACGAAGGCAAAACCAGGCTCGGGGAGTTCCGGCACAATCAGCGGCGTGGCCTTGCTGAGCATCGGCCCCGTGTGGCAATCGACGCACTTGCCTTTGTTGGTGAAGAGGAAGGCACCGCGCATTTCCTGCTCGCTGAGCATGATGCGGCCTTCCAGCGCCTGATCCAGCGGACTGTCGTCGCTCTTCAGGGTTGACTCGTAGAGCGCAATGGCAATGCCCCAGAACAGCGAGAAGTTCAGTTCCTGCTGCGTGTAGCCATTGCTGTCGGCCACCAGGGTGCCGTTCACGCGGCGGTACTTGCCTTGGCCGCGCCACCACTTCGAATCGAACGCACTCTGGATGAGCGTGGAGTAAGTGGTGTTGAGACCCTTGCCGGAAACGTGACGATACTTGCCGAGAACGCTGTCCTGCGCGTGCACGGCCTGCGTCTGCAGCGGGCGCACACTGGCCAGACGACGGCCGAGCTCCGCGAAGGTGCGGCCGCCGCACGAGGCTTCCACCTCGCTGAGTGCCGGGCCGACTGCCTGGCTGGCGAGCACGCCATTGGCCAGTGCCAACTTGCGCGGCGCCACGGTGGTCAGGCCGACGGCCTCCACCACGAACGCATTGGCATTGCGTGCACCGAACGGGTCTTCGCCGTTGAACGTGGCATTCGCACGACCGTCCCAGAACAAGCGCGTGAAGAAACCAGCGTTGATGACCGATGGCGCATTGCGACCCGTCACCTGACGCAGCGCTTCGCCGCCGCTGTGGAACACGTCGCCCTTGCCGGGCTGGCATTTGTCGACGGTGGAACCGCGCGACGCTTCCACCAGCGTACCGCCGAAGGAGCCACTCGAACCCACCACGTCGTTCGTGGTGTACAGCACTGCCGAATGGCGATCTTTCGGGTCTTCGAGGCGGTGCAAGGGGAAGTCGGTGTAATCCAGCGTCTGGTTGTTGCCGAGATCGCGGCCGCCCGAGCTCTTGCCGCTGGTATTGGCCGGTGAAACCACGCGAGCGTTGTTGGCGGCGGTCATGCCACCGAAGGCGCTGTCACCACCGGTGAAACGAATGTCACCGGTGCCCGGGTTCACCTGATGCGTAATGCGGTTGTCTGCACCGCCGGCAAAATGGCAGGTGGCGCAGGCGACGCCGTCGCTACCGGTTTGCTGGTCCCAGAAAAAGGCCTTGCCCAGCAGCAGGGCGTTCTGACGGTTCACGACGATGCCGGTCAGATTGGGCAGCGGCATGTTGTAAGACTTGAGACTCCCCATCGTGACGAACGGATCCATCAACGGGCGCACACGGACCTGGCGCTCCTGGTCGATTTCGTCGAGGAAGACACTGACCGGGCCGGCCGCATGGGCCATGCCTGCGAACAGTGGCATGGTGTAAAGCATCGCCAACAAAGCGGTGGCGGGTTTGCGGAAGTTCATGGCGCGTCCTGGGGGAGGGGCGAAACCAAACAAGACTGGGGTATCAACAAGGGGGGCAGTCGTCGTTCAAGCGTCGTTCTGTAACCAATTGAGAATCCCGGACGGCACCCGGCGGCGCAGCCTGGAACCGGCCGAAGTCAGCTCAGCTGACGTCCGGCACCAGCCAAGTCTGGCTCGCCGGCAGGTACAGCCGGAGAACGTTATTGGCAATGATCTTCGGCAGCGAACCCGCCGGGCAACCTGCCCAACGGTCCGAGCTCTCGTCACCGTAACGCACCATGCCCAGGTGCGTCGCGTTCTGCAGGTCGAATTCGGGAACTGGGTCAAAGAATCCCAGAGCGCGACGCAGCTTTTCGAAGGTTTGCGGGTCGCCCGTCAGGAACTTCCAGTTCCCGCCTTCCGGAATCTCGTGCATTTCCGTGTAGTGCTTCAGCTTCTCCGGGCGGTCCACTTCCGGGCGCAGGGTGAAGGAGAGCATGACAATCTCCTTGCCCATGCGGTCGCCGAATTCCTTGTAAACGCGCTTCAGCGTTTCCGTCTGTAGCGGGCAGATGCCGTCGCAATCGGCGTACATGAAGTTGAACAACACCACCTTGCCCTTGATCAGGTCGGAATGGAGCTTGTAGCTCTTGCCGTCCTGGTCAATGACTTCCACATCGGGAATGCGATGCGCGGAGCGTCCCGGCGTCGGTTCGTTGCCGGGCAGCTTGGCCCCGTAGGGCAAGCCTTCCTCCTGAAGGTCCTCGGCGTGAGCCACCGGTGCAAGTGCACCGGCGGCCAGCCCCGCCGCGAGAACCGCGGCGGCGAACCAGGACTTCTTCACATGCTGGGGGCGTCGCATGGCAGTCTCCGTTCCAGCGTCTACATCAAGCCGTGGTCGGCGGGTTGACGATGTCCCAACGGGTCATCATCGCGTGGTCCTCGTGCACCGTGTTGTGGCAGTGCATGGCGTAGCGGCCGGCTTCCGGCTTGTAGGCCGGGTTGGGCGGGTTGTAGTTCGGGTCCGGGAAGTCACGGAACTGGATGTACACGTCGATCTTCTCGTTGGTGTTCGTGTGGTACAGGTCCTTGCGGCCACGTTCGTACACCGGGGGCGCCACACCGTTGCGGGTGAGGATGCGGCCTTCCTCGAAGTGGACGTGAACCGGGTGCACCCAACCGCCCGAGCTGTTCGTGATAGTCCAGATCTCCGCGGTGTTCCGCTTGATCATGGCCTGCGAAGCCGCGATCGAGGGATCGAAGATCTTGTTGTTGACCGTCCAGGAACCACCGCTGCGGCCGAAGTTGAAGGTACGGCGTGCAGCCACCTTCGACATGTCGATGATCGGCATCGGGCGCAGGGTCGAAGCCAAGCCCGCCGACGTGAAGTAGTCGAAGCTCAGGTCCGGCACCTTGGCGCCGACGATGATCTTCAGCATCGGGATGCCAGGCGACATCAGCTTGCCGGTGGGCAGTCGCCCGTCCTGCTGGTCGCAGCGGTTGTACATGATGAGGACATCGCCCGGCTTCGCAATACGGTTGAAGTCGACGATGAAGTCGTAGCGCTCGGCCACCGAGTTCTGGATGAAACCGCGCAGCACCGGCTTCTCGAGCAGGTTGCCGTCGCTGGCGATCTGCAGGAACGGGTTGGCGATCCAGGTGTTCGTGGTCTGGTTGTACAGGTAGTACTGGATGATGCGCGAAGGGCCGACATTCAGCGTACGGAAGCGGTAGCGGCGGCAGTCGACCCGGAAGTAGGGCTGAATGACGCCGTTCACCGTCGGCTTGTCACCGATGATGCCGTCCAGGTTGAAGGTGTCGAAGAACAGCTGGCCGTTCTGGTCGAACACCTTGTCGGCGAACACGAGCGGAACGTCGTACTTGCCGCTGGGGAAGCGCAGACCCGTGGTCTCGTCGCCGGTGTCGAGTTCGTCACGAGCGATGCACAGGCCGGCCATGCCTTTGTACACGTTCGACGTGGTGAAGTCGGGCACGTGCGAGTGGTAGAACATGGTGTTCAGCGTCTCGGCCGGGTCGCCCCAGTTGCCCGCCGTCAGGTCGTACTTCTTCATGTAGTTCTTGTCGGCCTTGGCGGCGTAGTGCGCCCAGGCGGCCTTCGTCACGGCATTCGTGGTGGCCTTGCTGCCGTAGTAGTTCTCGAACTGCGGGTCCGTGAAGCCGGCGCGGGCCATCGTGTAGTAATGGTCGCGGAACCAGGGCGAATTCACCGGCTCGGCCATGCAGCGGCGGTCGGCGGCGCCCCAGGGGCCGCCGTCGCTCTCGGAGCCACTGTGGAAGTTGTGCAAGTGCGTCAGCAGTTGCGGCGAGCCGTAGTCGGCGTTCGGGTTCTGCGGCAGCTCGTTGGCGTGGCGCACCACGAACGGCTCGCCGTAGTTGGCAATGATGGTAGCGCCCGGGAACTGGCAGCCCTGACCCCACATCTTGCTGGTGGGCAGGTCGCGGTGCCACTTCTGGTCGTATTCCTGGGTCGGCAGGACATAGAAGCGCTTCGGCTTGAACCGGGTCACGTACTGGTGCTTCTGCTTCCAGTCGGCGCAGCGCGGATCGTTCTCGACCTTGGCCGGGGCACCCGAAAGCGAACGCAGCACCGTGCCGTCCATCTTGGAGCTGCCGTGTTCGGCGAACTGCGCTTCGGTGACTTCGAAGCCGCACTCGGTGGCGGTCTTCGGGACCGGCATTTCGTCGACCCAGGGCTCGGTCGGCGGGGAGATGATGGTCTTGGCCTGAGTCTTGCCCGAGCCGAGACCCAGGAACGCGGTGCCGGTGCCAAGGACACCCAGCTTCATGATCTCGCGGCGGGACAGCTGCGCGCGGGTGATCTCGCGGCGGAAATCCAGGGCCCACTGTACTTCGCGTTCGTGCTTGCTCATCGTCATGTCACTTGCTCCCAACGGAAAGTTGATCGTCTTGGCACCCGGCGGCGTTCGCCTCTACTTGCTGGGCGTTTGGCCCGGCGAGTGCCTTGGCTTCCCTAATCCAAGAGCCGTGCCACTGGTATTTTTTTCTTTCGAATCATTGGGTTGAGGTTCTTCCTCGGGTAGCGTTCAGGGCCTCCGTAAGTATTTTCGACAGCCCCGGAGTAGGGGTTTGTG
>JBEGRA010000393.1:0-3460 GCA_041180705.1 Pseudomonadota bacterium
CTGGAACCCCCCTGACATCCGAGGACCTGGCGGCATTGGGAGTCTCCGCGGACCTGGCCGTCCACTACGCGCGCTCCGGTTGGCTTTCCCGGTTGGCGCGAGGGGTGTACCGCCGCCCCAACGATACGCTCAATCTTCACGCCTGTCTGGTACTGATGCAGCGCTCTATCGAAGGCCTGCATGTTGGCGGCAAGTCGGCTCTCGACTGGTACGGTGTCCGGCAGTATTTGTCGCAGCAATCTGTCCTTCATCTCTACGGCTGGGCAACCGCCCGCCTCCCCGACTGGTTCACCGAGCGCTTTCCTGCGGAGTACCACCGCAAGCGCCTGTTCGACGAGCCCCCGAGCGATCCGCTTCATGCCGGGCCGTTCGAGAAGCGCGACGGCGCGCCGCGGGTCTCTGTGCCAGAACGCGCATTTTTGGAGGTGCTCAGCGAGGTGGGCGTGCGTCAGCCGCTGCAGGAGGCACGCGAACTCGCCGAGAGCACCTATAGCCTGCGCGCCGATGTGTTGAGTGATTTGCTGCAACGCTGCAACAGCGTCAAGACGGTGCGTCTGTGCTTGCAGCTCGGACGGGAACTCGCCTTGCCTTGGGCCTCCAAGCTGGATACCGCGCATCTGCCAACCGGCAGCGATCGCGCCTGGGTTTCCCGCTCGTCGGAAGGGCTGCTGATACTCAAACCATGAACCAGATCTACCTCGATACAGCGCGTCTGCTGACCCAGGTCGCCCCGCTCGTCATTACGGATGGCACGTTCGCACTCAAGGGTGGCACCGCGATCAATTTGTTCATCCGCGACATGCCGCGCCTCTCAGTCGATCTGGATTTGGTGTTTCCCGACTACAGTCTGCCACGCGACCAGACACTGGCGCGCATCGGCGATGCCATCCGGCACGCGGCCGAGCGCCTGCAAGCGCGTGGATTTCAGACGCACACCATCGCTTCAGCCGATGCCGGCGAAACCAAACTGCTGGTGCGGCGCGACGGCATCGAGGTCAAGATCGAAGTCAATTTTGTAATGCGCGGCACTGTCTACCCGGTTCGTACTGCGGCGTTGACGCCCACAGCGCGTGATGTGTTGCTGGCCGATCTGGAGATTCCGGTGGTATCGCTGGAGGACGTGTTCGGTGGCAAGCTGGTCGCAGCCATGGACCGGCAGCATCCCCGCGACCTGTTCGACGTGATGCAACTCTTCGCGCACGAAGGCATCACCGCCAACATTCGGCGTGCCTTCGTCGTCTACCTGGCTAGTCACAACCGGCCTGTCCATGAGGTCCTGTTCCCTACCCTGCGCGACATTGGCCAAGAGTACGAACGGAACTTCATCGGTATGACCACGGAACCCGTGGAACTGGCGGCCCTGCTGACGACGCGGGAACGCATGGTGCAAGAACTCCAAAGCGGCCTGGACGCGCAGGAGCGCCGCTTCCTCCGCTCGCTCGTGGCCAACAAGCCCGAATGGTCCTTGCTCGGTATTGCCCATCTTGACCAGTTACCGGGCATCCGCTGGAAGCTCCACAACCTCGGACAGCTGGAACTAAAGAATCCCAAGAAATTCGCCGAACAGGCCGAAGCGCTTGCGAAACGGCTAGGATAAGTGCCATGGCGCAACCGGCGTTCAACATCTTCGACGTGCTGTCCGCCTGGGGCAAGACGCTCCCGGGCTGGCAGCATTTCCTTCTCAGCAAACTGGTGGTGACGGTCGAGCTCACCGATGAAACACTGGATGAGGTCTTCGCGGAGTACCTGATCGATCAGAACCTGGCCGGGCCGGACGCGGTGCGCGTGGCCTGGGAAATGGCGTTGCCGAAGTTCCAAGAAAGCGCACCGACAGTAGTAGCCAGTACGTTGACCGAAATGGCCATCGGCTCCGGGTCGCGCCACATCGCCGGCCGCACCTCCACCAGTGCCGATCTGCCAGCTGGGATGCTCCAGCCGTCAAACGGCCAGACATGAAGCCGATCGCCCAACTGGCGCTTTAGGTACAGGATCCACGGCAACCCGGCGTGCGTCGCAGCGCCAACCTTCCCCTGCCCCTCGAACTGAAACACCGACCGCGCCGCCTTGCAGCGCTCGTCCGTCGGCCGCATCCAGCGCGGGCTGCCCATGCGCTCTGCGTCTTGGCCTCTGGCCCCGTTGAGGATGAAGTCCACGCAGGTGTGCGGCGCATCGGTCGGCCAGTGCCGATGGAAGTCTTCCAGAAAGGCCATCCAGTCCGGCGCAAGCTGGTGGACCTCGAAGTACCGAAGTGGAAACGACAGCGCGTGGTCGATGCCCACGATGGTGGGCGTGTCACCGGCCAGTTCCCCGGCCAGCCAATGGGCCAGATCCCGGCGACACCGGTACCTGCACGGCCCGGGCGGTGGCAGAACCTCCTGCGGCGGCGTCTCGGGTGTGGTGCTGTAGACGCGCAGGCTTTTGAGTCCTGAGTCTGGGGTCTCCGCGCCGGCGCAGTGGATGCCACGGTAGCGGCGGAAGATCGGTGGCGTCATCACCGTCAAGGCGAACTACCGGACGCCGGCCAACAGGCTCTCGTAAGGAATCCTCAGCCCATCGTGCAGCCGCTTGACCATGCGCAGGCTCAAGTCGCGCTTGCGATTCAGCACCTCCGACACCCGGCCGCTCTGGCCGATGTAGGGCTCGAGATCGCGCGGGGTCAGGCCCTCCTGCTCCATGCGGAACTTGATCGCTTCCACCGGGTCGGCTGGCCCGAAGTCGTAGTGCTTGTTCTCGTAGGCTTCGATCAGCGTCACGAGCACGTCCCGCTCATCCGCCTGCGAGGTGCCCACCTCGGCCTGGAAGATCTTTTCCAGCCGCTTGAAGGCGCGCTGGAGGTCTTCATCGTTGCGGATCGGCTTAATACTCATTGACGGTCTCCACGTCGATTCGGTCGTACTGCGCATGGGCTCCCACGAATTTCACCCAGACGATGCTTGCCTGGTACTTGATCTCGACAACCAGCCGGTACTTGTTGCCGCCCACGTTGAACACCACCCGGTTGTTGCCGCAGATGCTGGCGCTGGCGTACTGGTCCTTGATGTCCTGAGGCGTACGCCATGTCGCCTTGACGGCCTCGACGTACCAGCTGTGGAGCGGCCCCCGGACGTCAGCACAACCCGTACGCTCCCAGAACTTCTGCAGGCCGCTTTTCGCAACGACCCTCATTGGTCGTAGCACCTCCCATGTTGGGAGCCGTGCGCAACCTGCGGGCGCCACGGCCAGGCAGCGCGATCGGCTCGGCGAGCACGGAGTAGCTGTCTAGAAAGGCAATCGCCCGGCCAGCCGTGAGGCTGCACCGGGCGACAAGGCAGACCCCCGGCCGAGAAACCCCGTCAGGCTAGCCCATCGGGAGTCCCCGATAGATCCAGACAGACTTCTTTGCATACAGATCAACAGCTTACAACTGTTTCTCGACTGTCTTCGATAGTCCCAGAAAGATGCCGAATCACTCCCACTCAAT
>JBEGRA010000394.1:0-4999 GCA_041180705.1 Pseudomonadota bacterium
CCGGACAGCATGTATTTGCCATCCGCGGACACGTAGAGCACTTCCGTGCCCTCGCTCACTTCGTAGAGGCCCGGGATGGGGGTGTCGCGAACGTTCGCGGGCTGGACACCGAAACGCTTGCCGATGTCGGCGCGAATTGCCTGCATAGCCGGCGTGTCGGGAGCGGCTTTCGCGGGTGCGGGGGCCGAAACGGCGTCAGCCTCCCCAGTGGCACCTGCATCACCGCGCGTCGTGGCAAGCGCCACGGCTGCGCAACCGGCAGCGACCAGCGCCAAGCCGGCAAGGGTACGGGTACGGAAACGTGCAGAAAGGGGCATGGAGGTCCTTCGCTTGGCAAACCAGCCGAACGTCGCCAGTTTACCTGCCAATCGGCCGCCAATCATCGGCAGGCCGATATCGCCTCACCCGCGCGGGTGATGCTGGCCGTGGACGTCCTTCATGCGGCGGCGCGCCACATGGGTGTAGATCTGGGTGGTCGACAGGTCGCTGTGACCGAGCAGCATCTGCACCACGCGCAGGTCTGCGCCATGGTTCAGGAGGTGGGTGGCGAAAGCATGGCGCAGCGTGTGCGGCGAAAGTTCCATCTCCACGCCGGCCTTCAGGGCATAGCGCTTGATGATGTGCCAGAACGCCTGACGGGTCATGCGGTCGCCGCGGCGCGTGGGGAAAAGATAGTCGGTGGTGCGGTCCAGCAGGATTTCCGCACGCGGGGCGCGCAGGAATTCCACCAGCCAATGCACGGCCTCGTCGCCGAGCGGAATAAGCCGTTCGCGGTTGCCCTTGCCGACGATGCGCAGCACGCCTTGCGGCACGTTCACCTGCGAATGCTTCAAGCTCACCAGTTCGGAAACGCGCAGACCGGTGGCGTACAACACCTCCAGCATGGTGCGGTCGCGGTGTCCCAGCGGCTCCGACACTTCCGGCGCACGCAACAGGGCTTCCACCTGGTTTTCCGCCATCGACTTCGGCAGCGAACGACCGATCTTCGGGGCGGAAATCTGGCTTGTGGGGTCTTCCGCCAACACGCCCTCGCGCACGAGGAAGCGGAAGAAACGCCGGAAGCTCGACAATTGCCGCGCCGTGGACCGGGGCTGCGCCCCATTTTCCACGCGCCAGGCGATGAAATCCTTGAGTTCTTCGCGCAGGGTGGTTTCGATGGCACGACCCTGCCCCTGCTGCCAACGCGCCAGCGTCAGCAAGTCCGCCTTGTAGGCCGACAGCGTGTTGTCCGACAGCCCGCGCTCCGTCCAGATGGAGTTGAGGAAGCGATTGATGACCGGGCCGCCCTCATCCGGGGAGGCTGCAGAGGAGACGGCATCGCGACGGCGCTGCGCGGCAGGCGCAGCGGCGGTTCGGGAAGCCATCGACAGTTTGACCGCGGAACTCATGTGACCGAGTATGTTGTTCACCCGCGCCAGACAGCGTGACCGGAATCACATTCACCCGTGGTCGTTGACATAAAGAGACCTCCATCACAAACCGCAGGCCTGGTCCGCGTCGTCCACGGCGTCTGGAGCAACCTCTGGTTCGTTTCCATGGCCCTCATTGCGCTGGCCGGCGTGGTGGTTTTGCCGCGCCTGCATTGGCGCCGCCACTGCACCCGCTTCTTCTCGCGGGCGTTCTTCGCCGGCACCGGCATGCGGGTGAAGGTGGAAGGCCTGCACCACCTGCCCCCCGGCACCTGTGTCGTCGTGGCCAACCACGCCAGTTATCTCGATGGCCCCCTCATGCACGCGGCCCTGCCGGCGCATTTCGCCTTCGTCATCAAGGGCGAAATGGCGCGCGTGCCGGTAGCGGGCTTCCTGCTGCGACGCATCGGCAGCGAATTCGTGGAACGCCAGAACCGGCACCGCGGTGGCCGGGATACGCAGCGCATTCTTGGCAAAGCGGCGGCGGGTCAAGCGCTCGGGGTCTTTCCGGAAGGAACTTTCTTCGGCCCACCAGGCCTGCAGAAGTTCCAGTCGGGCGCCTTCCTCGCGGCGGCACGGGCCAACCTCCCCATCGTCCCGGCGGTCATCCGCGGCACACGCCGCGCGCTGGACGCAGACTCCTGGCTCCCAGCCCCTGCGCGCATCACCGTGGAACTGCTCCCACCGCTGCCGCCACCCGCGAATGAAAAGCCGGCCATCCAGGCGGCGCGCGAAGCTGCCCGGGCGGCCATCCTCGAACGGCTCGACGAGCCCGACGCCACTGCCGGTGGGTAGCCCGCGACGCCGTTGGTGGAATTCCCTCGGCCCGGGTCTGGTTACGGGCGCGGCGGATGATGACCCCAGCGGCATCGTCACCTACACGCAGGCCGGCGCGCAGTTCGGCTGCGGGCTGCTGTGGACGGTGGTACTCACCACGCCCCTCATGGTGGCGGTGCAACTGGCCAGCGCCCGCCTCGGCTGGGCTACGCGCAGCGGTATCGGCACCAGCCTGCGACAGCACTACCCCCAGCCACTCGTGCTGGCGCTGGTGGCCCTGCTGGCCGCCGCCAACATCTTCAATCTCGGGGCGGACCTCGCCGCCATGGTGGAGGTGGCGCATCTCGCTACCGGCACCGATCACGCTGCGCTGTGGCTGCTGGGAATCGCCGGGGGCTCGCTGCTGCTGGAAGTACTGGTTCCGTTCGATCGTTATGCGCCGGTATTGAAGCTCCTCACCTTCGCCCTGCTGTCGTATGCCGGCGTGCTGTTCGTGGTGGCCATTCCCTGGCTGGATGTCCTTCGCGGCTCGCTCGGCCTGTCCATCAATCCGCTGCACGGCCGTTCGGCCGGCTTCGACCTCGACACGGGGCTGATGGTCTGCGCCATCTTCGGTACCACCATCAGCCCGTACCTGTTCTTCTGGCAGGCCTCGCACGAGGCAGAAGACGGCAATTTCACCGGCGGGTGCACCGCGCCCCCGGCCGCCGCAGGCTGGGCGGCCATTCGTTTCGACACCATGGTGGGCATGGTCTTTTCCAATGGTGTGGCGCTCGCCGTCATGGTGGCGGCCGCGGCAACGCTCTATGGCGCTGGGGGTGCTCAGGTCACGACCGCTGGTGAAGCGGCGGCCGCGCTGCGCCCCGTCGCCGGCGAAGCGGCGTTTCTGCTGTTCACCTTGGGGCTGATGGGCGCCGGCTTGCTGGCTGTTCCGGTGCTGGCCGGCAGCACTGCCTATGCCTTGGCGGAAGCGCTGGGCTGGCAAGCCAGCCTGGAACTGCCCTTCTGGCGAGCACCAAAGTTTTACGCCTTGCTGTGCGGCACCGTGGGCGCTGCGGTATTGCTGCAAGTGGTGAACGCCGACCCCATGCGCATGCTGTTCTGGGCCGCGGTCATCAATGGACTCGTGGCCGTGCCCATCCTCGTGGCCTTGCTGCTGCTGGTGCGCCGCCGCGACGTCATGGGCGAGTGGCAAGCGAGCCGGCGCCTGATGGCACTGGGCTGGGTGGCGGTGGGCGTGATGGCCGTGGTGGCCGCCAGCCTCATCGCCACCTCGCTCTGAAGCTACATATTGCGGCGGTAGCGGCCACCCACGGCATACAACGCGTTCGATACCTGCCCGAGCGAGGCCACCTTCATGGTCTCCATGAGCTGTTCGAACACGTTGCCGCCCGTGGCGGCCGCCTGCTGCAGGGTCGCCAGCGCCGCCGGTGCGCGCGCGGCGTTGCGGGCCTGCCAAGCCTGAACCGCCGCCACCTGCTGGTCCTTCTCCTCGTCCGTGGAACGGATGAGGTCCGCCGTGACGCTCTGCGCTTCGCCGCCCGGCGCCAGGAAAGTGTTCACGCCAATCAGTGGCAGCGTGCCGTCGTGCTTCAGGTGCTCGTAGTGCAGGCTCTCTTCCTGGATCTTGCCGCGCTGGTACATGGTCTCCATGGCGCCCAGCACGCCACCACGCTCGCTGATGGCCTCGAATTCGCGGTACACCGCCTCTTCGACGAGGTCCGTCAGGTATTCGATGGCAAACGAGCCTTGCCACGGGTTCTGGTTCTTGTTCAACCCGAGCTCGCGATTGATGATGAGCTGAATGGCCACGGCGCGACGCACGCTTTCTTCCGTCGGCGTCGTCAGCGCTTCGTCATAGGCGTTGGTGTGCAGGCTGTTGCAGTTGTCGAACAGCGCATACAGCGCCTGCAGCGTGGTACGAATGTCGTTGAACTGGATCTCGCGCGCGTGCAGCGAACGGCCGCTCGTCTGAATGTGGTACTTCAGCATCTGGCTACGCGCATCCGCACCGTAACGGTCACGCATGGCACGCGCCCAGATGCGGCGCGCCACGCGCCCGATGACGGCATATTCCGGGTCCATGCCGTTCGAGAAGAAGAAGCTCAGGTTCGGCGCGAAGTCGTCCACGCGCATGCCGCGTGCCAGATAGTACTCCACGATGGTGAAGCCGTTGGCCAGCGTGAAAGCCAACTGCGACACGGGGTTCGCGCCGGCTTCGGCAATGTGGTAACCGGAGATGGAAACGGAGTAGAAATTCTTCACCTGATGGTCGGTAAAGTACTGCGCCACGTCGCCCATCATGCGCAGCGCGAATTCCGTGGAGAAGATGCAGGTGTTCTGCGCCTGATCCTCCTTCAGGATATCCGCCTGCACCGTGCCGCGCACCGAACGCAGCGTATCCGCCTTGATGCGCGCGTAGGTCTCGGCATCCACCAACTGGTCGCCGGTCACGCCGAGCAGCCCGAGGCCGTAGCCGTCGTTGGTTTCGGGGCGCTCGCCACGGTACACCGGGCGCGTTTCGCCGAGCAGCGCGGCAATGCGCTCCTGCGCTGCTTCCCACTGCCCGCTCTCGCGCAGGTGGCGCTCGATGCGCTGGTCGATGGCGGTATTCATGAACATCGCGAGAATCATCGGCGCCGGCCCATTGATGGTCATGGACACCGAAGTGAACGGCGAGCACAGGTCGAAGCCTGAATACAGGCGCTTCATGTCATCCAGCGTGGCGATGGAAACGCCCGAATTGCCGATGCGGCCGTAAATGTCCGGGCGCGTATCAGGGTCTTCGCCGTAAAGCGTGGTGCTGTCGAAAG
>JBEGRA010000395.1:0-5751 GCA_041180705.1 Pseudomonadota bacterium
CGGGGCCTGCCTGAAGGGGGCGCCCGCTCTTGTTACCCACAGAGGACAAAAAGACGATGAGCAGCGTTGAAGAACGGGTCAAGAAGATCGTCGCGGAACAGCTTGGCGTGAAGGAAGACGAGGTCACGACCGATGCGTCTTTCGTCGACGATCTCGGTGCCGACTCGCTCGACACGGTTGAGCTGGTGATGGCTCTCGAAGAGGAATTCGAAACCGAAATCCCCGACGAGGATGCCGAGAAGATCACCACCGTGGCGCAGGCGGTGTCTTACATCGTCGAGCATCAGGCCAAGGGCTGAGCCAGCCCGGTTCGCCACTGCGGCCGAGCCCGCAGTGGTGCACCCGCCTCGATGACAGGGCCCGGGTCTCCCGGGCCTTTTTCCATGGGCCCTCGAAGGGCTCGCCAGTATTCCAGCAGGCAGGTCGCCCCCGGCCTTTCTGCCCGACACGCGGAGGTCTTCGTGTCCCATCCTTCGTCCAGGCGCCGAGTCGTTGTCACCGGTCTCGGTATTGTTTCCCCCGTCGGCAGCCAGGTGGATACCGCCTGGGACAACGTGGTGAACGGCCGCAGTGGCATCGCGCCCATCAAGCGCTTCGATGCTGCCAACTTTCCCACGCGCTTCGCGGGTGAAGTCCAGGGCTTGAACCTCGACGAATACATGGCCGCCAAAGACGCGCGCCGCATGGACGCCTACATGCAGTACGGCATCGTGGCGGCTACGCAAGCCCTGCGCGACGCCGGCATCGGCCGTGTGGGAGGCGAAGCCGCCGCCCGCTACGGCGTCATGATGGGCGGTGGCATCGGTGGCCTCGAGACCATCTCCGACACCTACGAAAAGTACGTCGGTGGCGGCCATTCACCGAAGAAGATCTCGCCGTTCTTCGTGCCGGCCAGCATCATCAACATGATCTCCGGCCACGTCTCCATCAATTTCGGGCTGCGCGGCCCGAACCTCGCGGTGGTATCCGCGTGCACCACCTCCACGCACGCCATCGGCCTGGCGTACCGCACCATCCAGTACGGTGACGCCGACGTCATGGTCGCCGGCGGTGCCGAAATGGCCACCACGCCTCTGGCGCTGGGCGGCTTCGCCCAGGCCCGTGCCTTGTCTGAACGCAACGACAACCCTGCCGCGGCAAGCCGCCCTTGGGACCGCGACCGCGACGGTTTTGTCATGGCAGACGGTGCCGGTGCCCTGATACTGGAGTCGCTCGAGCACGCACAGGCGCGTGGAGCGAAGATTTATGCGGAACTGGTCGGTTTCGGCATGAGTGCCGACGCCCATCACATCACCTCGCCCCCGGAAGATGGGGAGGGCGCGCGTCTGTCGATGGTCAACGCCTTGCGCGATGCCCAGCTGAACGCGGACGAACTGCACTACATCAACGCGCACGCCACCTCGACGCCGCTCGGTGACAAGGCCGAAACGCTCGCCATCAAGCGCGCGCTGGGCGACCACGCGTACCGTGTTGCCGTCAGTTCCACGAAGTCGGTGACGGGCCACCTGCTCGGCGCCGCGGGTGCCGTGGAAGCGCTGTTCTCGGTGCTGGCCTTGCGCGATCAGGTCATCCCGGCAACGGCGAACCTGGAAAATCCGGACCCGGAATGCGACCTCGACTACGTGCCGCTCGTGTCCCGTCAGGCGAAGCTCGAGGTGGCCTTGTCGAACTCATTCGGCTTCGGCGGTACCAACGGCAGCCTGGTGTTCAAGCGCTTCTGAGCCCGCCGCCATGACGTCATCGGCGGTGGCGCTGGAGGTCGCCGTCGAGGCGGCCTCCCTCGACTTGCTCGGCTTGCACGAGCGGTTCCCGCAACGGTTTCCGGTGTTGCTGGAAACGGCCGCCCTCGCCATGGGCGATGCTCCGCAGTACGACTGGCTGTTGTTCACGGCAGCCGATGGCGACACAGCATCGCAAGTTGCTGCTTCCGCAACGTCGGAAGGCTTCACGTTGCGGGTCTCCGCGGCCGATGCTGCCGCCGGGCGTCTGGTTGGAGAGAAGTTTCTCGCACGACTCGACGCGGCGTGCGCTGCAGTCCGCGCTCTCCACGGGCAGGTGGACAAGGGCGAACTCCCGTTCGTCGGCGGCTTTTTCCTCTATGCCGCCTACGAACTCGCGGCGGAAGTGGAACCCGTCCTGCGCTTGCCCCTGCGCGAAGGCGATGTGGTTGCAAGCCTGTTGCCTATTGCCGGCGCTGTGGTTCGCCACCATGCCACCGGGCGCGTGCAGGTGGTTGCCCTGCCGCGTTACGCGGCCTTGGCGGAAGAGGTCCGCGCTGCCGTCGAGTACGCCAGCGAAACTGCTGGAGAATCCGACGGGCCGGTTGCCAGCAAAGCGGTCGCTCGCGCGGTCTTCGAGGACGAGGCGCACGAGTTTCTCGGTGCGGTACACGGCGGCCTCGAGGCCATCTCCGCTGGGGAGGTCTACCAGACGAACCTTTCCCGTGCCTGGCGCACTTCCTTGCAGGCAGGGGAGACGCCCGCCGCGCTCTATCGTCGCCTGCGCCGCGCCAACCCAGGGCCATTTGCCGGCCTTGCGGCGCTCCCGGAGATCTCGGTGCTCTCCACCTCACCCGAACGTCTGGTGCGCGTGCAGGGCCTGAAAATCGACACTCGCCCCATCGCCGGCACACGCCCGCGAAAGCCGGGCGATGCCGAGGCGGATGCGGCGCTCGCGGCCGAATTGCGTGCGCACCCGAAGGAACAAGCGGAGCACGTGATGCTCGTGGACCTGGAACGCAACGATCTGGGTCGTTTGTGCGAGGCCGGCACCGTTGAAGTCGATGAATTCATGGTGCTGGAGCAATATGCGCACGTGCACCACATCGTGTCGAACGTCCGCGGCGTGCGCCGCCCCGACACCACGCCCGGTCAGATACTCCGTGCGCTGTTTCCGGGCGGCACCATCACCGGTTGTCCGAAAGTGCGCTGCATGCAACTTATCGGCGATTTGGAACGTGTGCCGCGCGGCGCCTACACGGGCACCATGGGCTGGATCGGGACGGACGGCGACATGGACCTGAATATTCTCATCCGCACTGCCGAGGTCTCGCCTTCCGGTGCGGTTTGCGTGCGGGCAGGGGCGGGCATCGTCGCCGACTCCGTCCCCGAATTGGAGTTGGCAGAAACGCGCGCCAAAGCCCGCGGCCTGTTGCGCGGTTTGGGCGTGGAGCACCCGTGAGCGACATACTCCAGTCGCTGGCATCGTCGGGGCTGACTGCCACCGGGACGGTACCGGTGACGGATCGCGGTCTGGCCTACGGGGATGGCCTCTTCGAGACCATCGCCGTCGTGCAAGGCGTGCCGCGCTTGCTGGAGCGCCACCTCGACCGCTTGCAGGCAGGCCTACGTCGCCTGCGCATCGACAACGTGAATTTGTCTGCATTGGCCGCGACCATCCGCGAGTCGGCAGCGGCCATCGGCGGCGATGCCGCGTTGAAGTTGTTGCTGACCCGCGGCGACGGCCCCCGCGGCTACGCTCCGCCCGGCACGCCCGCGCCGCGTTGGTGGTTGCAATCTTTTCCCTGGACCCCGCCAACTGCCACCACGCCAGGCGCCAGGGTTGTCGTCTCCAGCGTTCGTTTGGGCGACCAGCCCCTGCTGGCCGGACTGAAACACCTGAACCGGCTGGAGCAAGTGCTTGCACGCACCGAGTTCCCTCCTGCAGTGGCCGACGAGGCCTTGATGCTCGACACCGCGGGCCGCGTCGTTTGCGCTACCGCCGCCAATGTTTTTGTTGTTCGCCAGGGAACTGTTCTGACCCCACGCCTGGACCGATGCGGCGTGGTCGGCGTGGTGCGCAGCGCCCTGCTGTCGGCAGCGGCGAGCGGCGCCTTTCCCTGGGCTTTCGCAGAGGCAGACCTGACGCCCGGTGACCTCCACGGCGCCGACGAGATCTTCCTCACCAGCGCCTTGCGCGGCGTGTGGCCGGTGACCGCACTGGAGGACCGGGACATTCCCGCCGGACCGGTGACTCAAGCCTGTTTCGACCTGTGGAGTGCCCTGCAATGAAGGCCCGCACCCGCTTGCTTGTTGGCATCTTGCTGCTGGCTTTCATCGTCGGTGCCCTGACGGCCGCAACGGCTTGGCATTGGTGGTCCTCCCCGGGCCCGGCACGCACGGAAGTTCTGGTCGAAGTGCCGCGCGGAGATGGCCCCAGCCGTATTGCCCAACGCCTCGCCGAGGCGGGGGTTCTGGAGCATCCGCGCTGGTTTGCCTGGGCGGTACGCTTCAGCGGTCATGCCCAGAACCTGAAGGCGGGCGAGTACGCGTTCACTCCCGGACAGACGCCTGCCGCGGTCTTCGCCCAAGTGGTAGCCGGGCGGGTGACGCGCTATTCCGTCACCTTCATCGAAGGCCAGACCGTGGCCGAAGCCTGGCAACGCGTTCGCAGCAGCCCTTACGTGCATGCCACGCCGGGGCTGACTCTTGCGGGTTTGATGAAAGCGCTGGGCGAGCCCGCGGTTCCAGCGGAAGGCGCCTTCTTTCCCGACACCTACGTCTTCCGGCGCGGCACCAGCGACCTAGAAGTCATGCGCGAGGCACGGGTGCGCATGCAGCAGGAATTGACGAAGGCCTGGGCATCACGACGGGCAGGCCTGCCACTACGGGACGCCAACGAAGCGCTGGTGCTGGCCTCGCTGGTGGAAAAGGAAACCGGAGCGGCGGAAGAGCGCCCCATGATCGCCGGCGTCTTCTTGAACCGCCTGCGAGTGCGGATGCGCCTGCAGACGGACCCGTCGGTCATTTACGGGTTGGGGTCCGCCTACGACGGCAACCTGCGCAAGGCAGACCTGCGCCGCGATGGACCGTACAACACCTATCGCCGCGGCGGCTTGCCACCCACCGCCATTGCCTTGCCAGGTCGGGCCAGCCTCCAGGCGGCCACGCAGCCGGCGACCACCGATGCCCTGTATTTCGTGGCCACCGGCCGAGGCGATGGCAGGCACGTGTTTTCGGCAACGCTGAAGGCGCACAATGCTGCAGTCAGGGCATTGGTTGCCCGCACCAAGGACACTTCGGCGAAGTAAGGCATGCGCGGCAGGTTCATCACACTTGAAGGCATCGAAGGGGTTGGCAAGACCACCCAGGTGGCGACGGTTCGTGCCACGCTGGAGGCGCTGGGCCGGCCGTTCGTGACAACGCGCGAACCCGGCGGAACCCCGTTGGCGGAGGCGATCCGCGCGCTGGTACTGGCGCCACGCGAAGAAGCCGTACCAGGCAGCGCCGAATTGCTCCTCATGTTTGCCTCGCGCGCAGTACACGTGGCGAATCTCATCCAACCGACGCTCGATGCCGGCAGCGATGTGGTGTGCGACCGTTTCACGGACGCGACGTACGCCTACCAGGGCGGTGGCAGGGGAGTACCGGTGGAGCAGGTAGCGGCGCTCGAAGTCATCACGCATGGTGGCCTCCAGCCGGACCTCACCCTCCTGCTCGACGCACCACCAGCGCTGGCCCTGCAGCGCGCCAAGCAGCGCAGCGCAGCGGACCGCTTCGAAGCCGAAACCCTGGCCTTCTTCGAACGGGTTCGGGCTGCCTACCTCGCGCGTGCAGCCGCCGAGCCCGATCGGTTCGTCATCGTCGACGCAACGCAACCTTTGGCCGATGTCTGCGCAGCCGTGGCGAAGTCCGTGACGGAAGCCGTCACCCGGTTCAGGGTGCCGTCACCGTGAGCAAGAAATCCGGCGAGTCCAGAAACACGGAGACCGACGAAGTCGGGGCAGTGGAGCAGGCCAATGCCGCCGTGGCG
>JBEGRA010000396.1:0-2719 GCA_041180705.1 Pseudomonadota bacterium
CTTGCGCCCGACGGTGAAGCCTTCGCCCTTCTCGCACAGGAACATCGTCATGCCCTTGTGACGGGGCTCGGCCTCGGGGTTGGTCTTCGTAAGCACGGCAAAGCAGTTGCCGTAGATGCCGTTCGAGATCCAGGTCTTGGTGCCGTTCAGCACGTAGCTGTCACCGTCGCGGCGGGCGAGGGTGCGGATGCCCTGCAAGTCCGTGCCGGCGTTGGGTTCCGTCAGGCCGATACCGCCACGCCATTCGCCCGTGGCGAACTTCGGCAGGAAGTAGGCCTTCTGTTCTGCGGTGCCGGAGCGCTCTACGCACTGCGCCATGATCAGGTGCGAGTTGAAAATGCCGGTGGGTGCCATCCAGACCTTCGAGATGGCCGTGACGATGCGCGCGTAGCCGGTGGCGGACAGCCCGAGTCCGCCGTACTCGGGAGCAATGGTGGCGCCGAAGAGGCCAAGTTCCTTCATCTGCTCCACGAGGTCGTGCGGATATTCGTCCGCCTGGTCCATCTTGCGGGCGATGGGGCGTACTTCCTTTTCCACCCAACGCTCGATGGCTTCGAGCAACTGGGCCTCGTCATCGGCGGTCGGGCGGTTGGTGGCGGTGGTGTTCATGTTCAGTATCCGATCCGGTCTTCAACGCTGTGGCCGTGCTTGGCCACGAGGATGGTGCGCTCGAACGTGCAGACGACTGTGCCGTGCTGGTTGCGCCCCGTGGTGCTGACGGTGACGAGGCCCGCGCCGGGGCGCTTGTTGCTCTCGCGCTTGTCCAGTACTTGGCTTTCGCCGTACAGGGTGTCGCCGATGAACACCGGGGCAGGCATGCGGATTTCCTTCCAGCCGAGGTTCGCGATGGCCTTCTGGCTGACATCCGTCACGCTCATGCCCACGAGGATGGCCACGGTGAGCGGACTGCACACCAGAGGCTTGCCGAACTCGGTGGCCTTGGCGTATTCGGTGTCGAAGTGCAGGGGGTGCGTGTTCATGGTCAGCAGCGTGAACCAGGTGTTGTCGGTTTCGCTGATGGTGCGGCCCGGGCGGTGCTCGTAGACATCGCCGATGACGAAATCCTCGTAATAGCGACCGAAGGTCTCGCGGTAGCGCTGCGGTCCCACTTCCTTCACGTTCTGCACCATGGTTCTACTCCGGCGGCGGGTACCGCATGGGGGGGTAAATGTACGGACATTTGCCGTCCATGGCATACTAGGCGCGCTGCTGGAGGCAGTCAACCGGCGGGAGAGTGGCGATGGCCAGACGCAAGGCGGAGCGCGTGAAGGCGGTTCCGGTGGGTGGCAGGAAACGGTACGAGCAGGTCGCGGAAGCCCTGCTGGAGTCCATCCGCACGGGGAAACTTCCCGTGGGTGCCACCATGCCTGGCGAACTCGAGCTCGTCACCCAGTTCGGCGTCAGTCGCCATACCGTCCGTGAGGCGCTGCGACGTCTCGAAGGGCTGGGGCTCATCGGTCGACACCAAGGCATCGGCACGGTCGTCAAGGCGCGTGAGCCGCAGCAGAGCTACGTGCAGTCCGTCCGGTCGCCGGAGGAACTCCTGCGCTATCCGGCGGAGAGCCAACTGGTCGTGTTGCACGTGGAGCCGGTGCGCGCATCGCGAAAGCTTGCCCGTCTCATCGGCGGTGCCGTGGGTTCCCAATGGGTTCGGGTCAGTGCCGTGCGGCGCATGCGCGACACGCACGTCCCCATCTGCCACGTCGACCTCTACGTCTTGCCCGAGTTTGCGGGCGTGGCCGAATTGATGGGGCGCAAGACCCAGCCCGTCTACGAAATGATCGAGCAGAAGTTCGGGCACCGGGTGAACGACGTGCGCGTCGAAATCCGTGCTGGGCTGGTGCCGGAGGCATTGGCAGAAGTGCTCGAAGTGCCCGCCGGCTCGCCCTCGCTGCAGGTCGTCCGTCGCTACTTCGGCGAAGACCGCAAGGTCTTCGAAGTGAGCGTTTCCGAACACCCGGCCGAGCGTTACACCTATTCCATCCAATTGCGGCGCGGCTGGCAGTCGGGCGCCGAAGGAGCCGGTTCATGGACCACGTGAGAGCACGCAGTTTTCTCTTTGCCCCGGGCAACCACGAGCGTCGGGCGGAGAAGGTGTTCCAGAGCGGAGCGGATGTCGCCATTCTCGATCTGGAAGATGCCGTGGCGGTGGAAGAGAAGGCGTCGGCGCGTGCAAGCGTCGTGCGCGCATTGCAGGCCCCCCGTTCGGGATTGGGCTTCGTGCGCATCAACGGCGTGGACACGCCTTGGTGCTGGGCCGATTTGCAGGCCATCGTGGGGCCGGGGCTCGATGGCGTGATGGTGCCCAAGGTCGAGAGCGCAGCGCAGTTGCAGGTGCTTGATTGGGTGCTCACGCAGTTGGAGTGCGAGCGCGGTCTTGCGGCCGGCAGCCTGCCGCTGCTGCCCATCATCGAGACGGCGCTGGGCGAGAGCCGGTTGGAGGCGTTGGCGGCGGCTTCCCCGCGTGTGCGGCGGTTCGCTTTCGGCGGCGCGGACTATTCGCTGGACCTGGGTTTGCAGTGGACGGCGGGCGAGCAGGAGTTCGACTACCTGCGTGCGCGTCTCGTGCATGTTTCGCGGGCGTCAGGGCTCGCGGCACCCATCGACACCGTCACGGTGCAGGTGAAAGAGCCGGAGCGTTTCGCCAGTTCGGCTGCCCGCGCGCGCCAGTTCGGTCTCTACGGCAAGCTGCTTATTCACCCCGACCAGGTGGCGCTGT
>JBEGRA010000397.1:0-16857 GCA_041180705.1 Pseudomonadota bacterium
ACTTCCACGAGAGTACGGCGCGTGCCGCGCTTCTGCGCTTCCGTGGCAGTGTCCGACTGCAGCACGGACTTCGATAGCTCAAGGTACCAATCGCAGTACTCGTACCAGCTGAACTCGTAGAGCGCCTGGGCGTGCGTATCGAGGCGGAAGTCGGCCAGACCGGTGCGTGCGCTGCCAATCGCGTGCGCGAGGCGGGAGCGAATCCAGCGGTCCGCCAGCGAAAGTTCGGCACCTGCCGGGTTCAGATCCTGGCCCTCGGTAGTCATCAGGACGTAGCGGGCGGCGTTCCACAACTTGTTGCAGAAGTTGCGGTAGCCCTCGATGCGGCCCACATCGAAGCGGATATCGCGCGACAACGTGGCCAGCGAAGCGAACGTGAAGCGCAAGGCGTCGGTGCCATAGGCGGCGAGGCCGTCGGGGAACTGCTTGCGTGTGCTCTTTTCGATGCCGGCGGCCAAGTGCGGCTGCATCAGCCCCGTGGTGCGCTTCGCCACCAGTTCCTCGAGCGTGATGCCGTCGATGAGGTCGATGGGGTCCAGCACGTTGCCCTTCGACTTGGACATCTTCTGGCCTTCGTGGTCGCGGATGAGGCCATGGACGTAGACCGTGCGGAACGGCACGTCGTCCATGAACTTCAACCCGAACATGATCATGCGGGCGACCCAGAAGAAGATGATGTCGAAACCCGTGACGAGGACAGACGTGGGGTAGAAGCGTCGCAGTTCCGCGGTCTTGTCTGGCCAGCCGAGTGTGCTGAATGGCCACAGGGCAGACGAGAACCAGGTGTCCAGCACGTCTTCGTCGCGGGTAAGCACGAGGTCCGTTGCCAGACCATGCTTGGCACGCACCTCGGCTTCGTCGCGGCCCACGTAGATGTTGCCCGCGGCGTCGTACCAGGCAGGAATGCGGTGCCCCCACCAGAGCTGGCGGCTGATGCACCAGTCCTTGATGTTCCGCATCCATTCGTAATAGGTGCGGTCCCAGCTGGCCGGCACGAACTGGATGCGCCCGTCTTCCACGGCCTTGATGGCGGGTTCCGCCAGCGGCGCAATACGCACGTACCACTGGTCCGTGAGCCAAGGTTCCACCACGGCATTGCTGCGGTCGCCACGCGGCACCATGAGCGTGTGGGCCTTCACTTCTTCCAGCAAGCCCAAAGCATCAAGATCCGCGACGACGCGCTTGCGGGCTTCGAAACGGTCCAGACCACGATAGGCCTCCGGCACGTCGTCCGTCAGGCGCGCATCCTTGGTGAGGATGTTGAGCAGTGGCAGCGAGTGGCGCTGCGCCATCTCGTAGTCGTTGAAGTCGTGGGCCGGCGTGATCTTCACGCAACCGGTGCCGAATTCGCGCTCGACGTAGTCGTCCGCGATGATGGGAATTTCCCGCCCCGTGAGCGGCAGGCGAATGTGCTTGCCCACCAGGTGCGCATAGCGCTCGTCTTCCGGATGGACCGCCACGGCGGTGTCGCCAAGCATGGTTTCCGGGCGCGTGGTGGCCACCACGAGGTGGCCGCTGCCATCCGCCAACGGGTAGCGCAGCGACCAGAGCGAGCCTTGTTCTTCGTGCGACAGCACTTCGAGGTCGGAGAGCGCGGTGTGCAGGACCGGGTCCCAGTTCACCAGACGCTTGCCGCGGTAAATGAGGCCTTCTTCATGCAGTCGCACGAAGGTTTCCGTCACGGCCTTGGACAGGCCCTCGTCCATGGTAAACCGGTCGCGAGTCCAGTCGAGTGAACTGCCGAGCCGGCGCAACTGACCATTGATGGTGCCGCCCGACTGCGCCTTCCACGTCCAGACGCGCTCGAGAAAGGCATCCCGCCCAAGGTCATGGCGCGTCTTGCCTTCGGCATTCAGTTGCCGCTCCACCACCATCTGCGTGGCGATGCCAGCGTGGTCCGTGCCCGGTTGCCACAGCGTGTCGTTGCCTTCCATGCGGTGGAAACGCACGAGCGTGTCCATGACCGTGTTGTTGAAGGCGTGCCCCATGTGCAGGGTGCCGGTCACGTTCGGCGGCGGGATGACGATGCAGTACGGCGACTGGCCGTCGTCCTGGGCACGAGGCGCAAAGCAGCCCTCCGCCTCCCACTTCGCGTACAGGCGCTGCTCGATGTCCTGGGGCTGGTAACTCTTGTCCATGTCGACTCGCAGGGAAATTCGGAAGGCGGGAAGCGGGGTTCAGCCGTGGGTTCGGTTCGGGGTTCAGCCCGGAGTTCAGCCTTGGCGCAGCAGGTAGTCCACCAGCAACGGCACCGGGCGACCGGTGGCACCCTTCTGGGCGCCGCCGAGCCAGGCCGTGCCGGCGATGTCGAGGTGGGCCCACTTCAGGCCATCGGTGAACTTCGACAGGAAGGCGCCAGCCGTAAGAGCGCCGGCATCGCGACCGCCGATGTTGGCCAGGTCCGCGAAGTTGCTGCGCAGCATCTCGACGTATTCGTCACCGAGCGGCAGGTGCCAGGCGCGGTCGTCCGCGCGGCGACCGGCGGTGTCGAGGTCGCGGATGAGTTCTTCGTCGTTGCCCATGAGGCCCGAGTACGGCGCACCCAAAGCGACCACGCAAGCGCCGGTGAGGGTGGCGATGTCGATGACGGCCTTCGGCTTGAAGCGGCGAGAATAGGTGAGGGCGTCGCACAGGATGAGGCGACCCTCGGCGTCCGTGTTCAGCACTTCGATGGTGAGGCCCTGCATGGAGCGCACCACGTCGCCGGGCTTCGTGGCACGGCCGCTGGGCATGTTTTCGCAGGCGGCCACGATGCCGACGACATTCACCGGAGCACGCATGGTGGCGAGGGCCTCGAGAGTGCCGAACACGCTGGCGGCGCCGCCCATGTCGAACTTCATCTCGTCCATGGCAGCGCCCGGCTTCAGGCTGATGCCGCCGGTGTCGAAGGTGATGCCTTTGCCCACCAGTGCCACGGGCGCCACGCCGGACAAGCCGCCGTGGTATTCCATGACGATGAACTTCAGGGGTTCTTCGGAGCCACGGGCTACGGAGAGGAAGGACCCCATCTTGAGCTTGCGCACGTCGGCTTCGCCGAGCACCTTCACGCGCAGGCCCTTGTGGCGGCGGGCGAGGTCCTTCGCGGTGTTGGCCAGATGGGTGGGGGTGCACACGTTGCCCGGCAGATTCGCCAGGTTGCGGGTGAGCGCGACACCCGCACCGATGGCGGCGCCTTCCTCGAGGCCGCGCGTGGCACCTTTGAGGTCGCCCTTTTCAGCGACTGCGAGGCCGAGCCGTGACAGCTTGGCAGGTGCGGGCTTTTTCGCGGACTTGAGGTCGTTGATGCGATACAGCGCGGCCAGAGCGCCTTCCGCCAGGAAACGGGCGCGGTAGTAGGTGTCGGTGTCCGGCAGGGGCTCTTGCGCGAACAGGACGGTGGCGTCCGTGACCTGCGTCTTGGCGAGCGCCTGCACGGTAGTGGTGATGGCGCGCCGGTAAGCTTTGCGGGACCAGGACTTGCGGGGGCCAAGGCCGGCCAGCAGCGTACGGGGAGCCCCCTCCAGGAGCCAGGTCTCGCCGGCGCGGCCGGTGAAGTCGCCTGCCTTCAATAGGGCCGCAATGCGCCCGTTCTGACGGGCATCGGCAGCCTGCCCGGAAGCGGCGAGTTCGCCACCCTCGTAGACACCGACCACGGCACAAGCCGTCGACTTCGAAGACGGGCCACCCGCCACTGCGTAGAATTCCATCTGGGCACCTCTGAACGGTAGCGGCTTGGGCCGCGCGGACGGATGGTGTAGCGTCACGCCGCGAGCTGTTGCCAAAGGCCCCAAGTGTACTTCATCCGCCTCGGAACCTTCGATCGCTACGTCCTCCGCGAGGTCGCCACCGCCTGGCTGGCGGTCACGGGCGTGCTGCTCGTCATTCTCGTGTCGAATCAGGTGGCGCGCGTGCTTGGGCAAGCGGCTTCCGGACAGCTTCCGCGGGAGATCGTCGGGGCCGTCATTGCACTCACTTCGGTGCAGAACCTGACTGTATTGGTGCCTGTCGGCATGCTGCTGGCCGTCGTGATGGGCGTCGGGCGGCTTTACCACGAGAGTGAAATGGCGGCCATGAAGGCCTGTGGCCGTGGGCCTGCCTCCTTGTTCCGGCCAGTGCTGCTGCTGGCCACGGTGGTAGCGCTGGCGCTGGCCTGGCTGACGCTCGACTTGGCGCCGGCGGCTTCTGCACGGGCCCAGCAGTTGAGCCGCGAGGCCCTCCGCAACGCGCAGTTCGGGCAACTCGAGCCTGGCAAGTTCCGCGCCTTTGCTGGCGGCAAGGCAGTGTTCTATGCGGAGTCCGTCACGGCCGATGGTCGTCTGCTCGGCGTGTTCGTGGAGCGGCGCGACGGCGACGCCATCGAGGTGGCGACGGCGGCCAGTGCCACGCACGAGGTGGCCGAGGGCGGCGATTTGCATGTCATCCGTTTGTTCCATGGCGAGCGCTACGAGGGCACACCCGGCAGCAAGGCCTTCCGTCGCATCCGTTTTGCCGAGCATGCCATCCCGGTTCGGGTGTCGGTGGGCAATACGAGTGCTGACCGCCGCGAGGCCAAGACCACGCACCAGCTTTGGACCTCGGGAGACGCCGGCGACCTGGCGGAATGGCAATGGCGCGTGTCGCTGCCGTTGATGACGTTGGTGCTGGCACTGCTGGCGGTCCCTCTGGCCGAACTCCAGCCGCGGCAGGGCCGCTATTCGCGGATGGGTTACGCCATCCTGCTGTACTTCATCTACAGCAATCTCATCGGCGCAGCTCGTGTCTGGTTGGAAAAGGGGAAGATTGGCCCCTGGGTCGGGGTTTGGTGGGTTCACCTGCTGGTGGTGCTGCTGGCTCTGTGGCTGCTGCACCGCCAGGCTCCGCTTTGGCGGCGCCGTCGTGGCGCCTTGGCTGTGCAGGTGTCCGCATGAAGCTGCTCGACCGCTATCTCGCCAAGACGGTGCTGCTGTACACGGCATTGGTCATGGCCGTGCTGCTGTCGCTGGGTGCCTTGTTCGTGTTCCTGCGTCAGCAAGGCGACATCGGCCACGGCTCCTACAGCACACTGGACGCGTTCCTGTTCACCTTGTGTCAGTTGCCCGGTCAGGCGTTCGAGCTGATGCCCATGGCGGCGCTGGTGGGGACGTTGCTTGGTCTGGGGGCATTGCAGCGCGATGGCGAGCTTGTGGTGATGCGTGCCACCGGAATGTCCGTCTGGCGTCTGGCGGCTGCCGTGGCCGGCGGTGGCGTCATGCTGTCGGTGCTCATGCTGGTTCTGGCGCAGTGGGTGGCTCCTTCGCTCGACCTGCTCTCTCGTCAGTCGAAGACTTTCGCCCGCTTTGCCGATGTGGAGTTGGGTACGCTGACCGGGGCAGGGGGTGCTTGGGTCAGAGACGGACGCCATGTCATGTCCATCGGGCAGCAGAATGCCGACGGCCGTTTCAGTGCCTTGACCGTCTTCGAGTTCGATCCGCAGCACCGCCTGGTGTCCATGGCTTCGGCGTCCTCGGCGCGCGCTGTTGCCAGCGGTACCTGGGCGTTGGAAGGGTGGCGTGAAACCCGCATCGCGGAGCGAGGTGTGACCACCGTCGGACCGAAGGTGCAGACGCTTCAGACCGGGTTGTCGCCGGACTTCCTCGGTCTCGCGGTCGTCAACCCGTCGTCGTTGTCGTTGACGGGGCTCTGGAGTTACGTGCAGTACCAGCGTCGCAACGGGCTGGCCGCAGTGCCGTTCGAGATTGCCTTCTGGTCGCGCATCGCACGACTGCTCAGCGTAGTGCTGGTATGCATGTTGGCCGTACCCTTCACGTCTGCGCTGGCCCGTTCGGGTGGCGGTGGTCGGCAGACGGTCACCGGCATCCTGCTCGGAGTGGCTTTGTTTCTGTTCACCCGAACCGTGGAGAACAGCGGGCAGGTGTATGGCCTCGACCCGGTGCTCATCGGTTGGGGCCCCGCTGCCTTGCTGGCGCTGGTTACGGCGACCTTGCTCGCTCGGGCGCGTTGATCCGCCGATTGTCCCGGGGGCATTCTCCCGGTGCGGGTCGCGTGTACCTCAGGTCTTGGGTGGTTCGGGTACCACTACCACGCGCGTTCCCGACCATTCGTCGTGGAGAGCGCCACGGTCTTTCCAAAGCAGCCATGCCGCGTTCGCCACCATTGGCAGGCACAGCGCGAGCGCCAGCGGATAGCGGTGCTGCATGAAAGCCAATGCCGACATGAGGAGCAGGACGTAGAAGGGCGCCGCACAACCGAGACGACGCAGGACACCGCCCCAGTGCAGCAGGGTGCCGTCAGGGTACTCCACGCGTATCTTCCAGGACTTCATGCCCAGCGTCTGCCCGGCTTTGCGCCAGCCGTAACCGAAATACAGCGTGGCGAAGGTGGCCACCAGCAACAGATTGCCGACGCGCTCGACCATCGACGGTGCGCGCAAGACGCCTACGGGGCGCGACAAACCGCCCGAAGCGACGAAGACGATGACGCCGGCGATCATGGCCAGTGCGAGCAGCAGCAGGCCGTCGTAGAAGCCGGCGGCGAAGCGACGGAACAGGCTGGCGGGGCGAGGGTCCTGCGCGTCAATGGGCGTGGTCATGTGTCACTCCGTTGGGACGGCGGTAGGATACGCGAAGCGCGCACGCGGGCGTGGCGGTGCGCACCACTGAAAGGAGACTCGGGACATGAAGCAAGGCACCAAGGTTTGGGACTGGCCGGTACGCGCAACGCACTGGTTGCTGGCGATGGCGGTTCTGGGGGCGTGGTGGACCGGTGAGCACCTCGAGGACTGGTTCGTGGTTCACCGGGCTTGCGGCGTGACCGCCCTGGTGCTGGTGCTGTTTCGCCTCGGTTGGGGTGTGTTCGGGACGCGAACAGCCCGTTTCAGTTCCTTTCTGGCAGGCCCTTCAGCAGTGCTGCAGCATCTGCGCGATTTGTTCACCAGGCGTTTGGCGGCCCATGCGGGGCATTCGGCCAGTGGAGGCTGGGCAGTCCTGGCCTTGTGGTTGGCGGTTCTGGCGCAGGCTGGGACCGGGCTCTTCGCCAATGACGATGTCATGAATGCGGGCCCGCTCTACGGTTGGGTGAGCGGCGATTTGAGCGAGGCTCTGACGGCTTGGCATCACGAGATTTTCGATGCCTTGCTGCTGCTGGTGCTGGTGCACGTCGGTGCGGTGCTGGTCTACCGCTTCTGGGGGCAGCAGAATTTGGTGCCTGCCATGCTTCACGGCCGCCGCGGCGATGTTCCTGCGGACGAAGACATCGGGCCCGAGCGCGTCGTGCGCGCGCTCATCTGGCTGACCGTGGTGTCAGTTGCGGTAGGCGCGTTGCTATGGTTCGCGCCGCCCGCCGTACTGGATGCGTTCTAGCCGGCGGGCGTAGCGGTTCAGTCGTGGTCTTCCATCTTGAACTTGTCGTGGCAGGCGCCGCAGGCCTTGCCGGTGGCCATGAAGGCCGGCTTGATCTGCTCGAGATTGCCAACTTGGGCAACGCGCGCGAGGTTGGCTGAGGCGGTTTCGAGGTCCTTGGCCAAGCGGTTGAATTCCGCCGGGTTCGCGTAGATGTCGTCCTTGGCCTCCGTCTTCTTGGCGCCCTTCGTCGACGGGTGGAAGCCTTCGGCAATCATGGGCGCGAGTGCTGCCACGCGGGCCGCTTGGGCGGCGAAGCGGGCGCTGTCGTAAGGCGCCTGGCCCTTCACCACGGCCACCATGGGGCCGAAGTTCCAGCGGATGAGCGTGAACACGCTCTGGCGGTACTTGACGTAGTGCTCGGGTTTCGGACCGCCAGTCGGGCTTTCGGTGTGGGCGGTGGCGGAAACGGCCATGCCGGCGCAAAGCGCAGCGACAGCCAAAGCGGACTTGAGCGGACGGGAACGAAGCAGCATGGGGGTATATTCCTCGGTTGGGGATGGCGCCTAACGGTAACGGCGGCGCCCGACTGAAGTTTACACCCCGCTTGCTGCCGGGAACTCAGGGGCCGGACAGGAAAATGGCCAGCGTGCAGCCAATGCCTGCCATCCACGTCAGCGTGCGCAATGTGGCGAGGTCCGCGAGGTAGCACCCCAGATAGGCCACGCGCGCGGCAATGAAAGCCAGCGCCAGCGTGTCTACCTTGGCCGCAGGAGCGTCTTGCAGGGTGGCGAGAATGACTGCCACCGAAAAGAGCGAGAAGGCCTCCCAGGCGTTCTGCTGTGCGGCGTTCGCCCGTTGCTGCCAACCAGACAGTCTGGACAGCCATTCGCGAGGAGCGCGGTTGTCATAGCCCTTCACGCCGGCCTTTGCGAGGCTGACCGAGACGATGGGCAGCAGGCCGGCAGTCAGTACGCACCAGTAAGCAGTTCTCATGGGTCGTTCTCCGAATGGCAGAGTGAGTAACGCGTTTCAGCAAGTGATTGGGAGCTTCAGGGAGAGCGCGGGCCTGCAGCAAGTGCTACGCCCGCTGCCACCAGCAAGTGGAGCACTGCGACGGGAGGCAAGCCGGCCGGCGACCAGTGGGTGGACTGGACTACTCCACCCGCCAGCAGCAGCAGCGTTCCCGCTGCAAATGCCGCATCTTTTCGCTGCCAAGCAGCTGTGAGAAGAAGGGCCACCGCTAGAAGCAAGGCGAGTGCCGCCCAGAGCTTGAAGCCCAGCAAGCCGACGATGATGACGCCGCCTGCACCGCCGAACAGCATGGCGAGGCAAGCGGCGCGCGGCTGCAGGGAAGGCAGGCTGCCGGGCCAGCGAAGGCACCAAGCCAACAACGGAACCGCCGCGGTGCTCGTCACCAGTACCAGAAACTGGTGCGGGCCCGCCGCCCATTCGGCGCCACTGAAGCGCGCCACGCCGAAGATGGCAGCGAGCCCCAGCGAGCACAGTGCCACGCCCAAGCCAGGCGACTGGCGATGGCGGAGGTAAGCCACGACAGCACAAGTCAAGGCAAGGACTAGGTCCGTGGCGCCTTCGGGAGTCATCATCGTGCATCTCCGGAAACAGGGCTCGAGGATCCGTTGGCGGCAGAGCCGGGATGGGTGGTGGCGGACGCATGCGTGAAGGGCCGCCAGCGCCCCTCCAATTGCCAGCCGATCACGGCGCTCAAGAGCAGAATGCCACCGGCGCACAGGATTCGCGCCGGCCATGCCAGACTTTCTGCCATCAGGATGTAGTACAGGGTGAGTGCCATCAGCGCGGCGGCTTGCCCCACTGCCGCCCAGCGGTAGCCACCTTCGCTGCTGGGCGAGTAACGCTGGAACCCGGTGAAATCCTCGTGTGGCACGGGCTCGTTCCAGCCTTGAGGAGGACCGAACCACACCGCCAGCGCGGCACGCAGATTGGGTGCGGCGCGGCTTGCGGCCAAGAGTTCGCGGTACTGGATGAAATTTCCCCAAACCGGGTTCAGGCTTTGGAAACGCTTGCGTACCCCATAGACCACGGGTTCGGAGTGACGCTCTTCCGCGAACGTGCCGAAGAGTCGGTCCCAGATGACGAGAATGCCGCCGTAATTGCGGTCGATGCAGTAGTCGTTCTGTCCGTGGTGGACGCGGTGGTTGGAGGGTGTGACGAACACGCGGTCAAGCCAGCCGAGACGACCGATTTGTTCGGTGTGAACCCATACCTGATAGAGGAGGTCGATGAAGGCGACGGTGGCGAACACCACCGGCGGCACCCCTACGACTGCAAGCCCCAGATAGAAAGGCCACTTCAGAAGCGAGCCAGTGGCAGTCTGGCGCAAGGCAGTGGAGAGGTTGAAGTATTCGGAGGAGTGGTGGACCTGATGGGACGCCCAGACGAGATTCACCTCATGCCCGAAGCGGTGGACCCAGTAGTAGCAGAAGTCGTAGGCGAGCAGGGCCCCCAGCCACACGCGCCAGTCCGCGGCAGAAAGTTCAAACGCGTGGTAACGCTGGTAAACGGCGGCGTAGATGGCTGCCACCAGCAAGCGGGCCAAAGTGCGTTCCACCTCGCTCAGGTAACCGAAGTGGATGCTGGTCAGGGCGTCCGGGAGCGAGTAGGTGCGAGAACCCCGCCAACGCGCGTACAGCGCCTCCAGGGCGATCGCCAGCAGGAATACCGGAAATGCAAGCGCAATGGGACCGACGTGCATCCGCTTTCCCCCTGAATATTGGTGTCCTCGAGTGTGCCTGTTATTCGCGGTCGTGGAAACCACCTCGGCGCAGCCAATGGGGTATCTTTCACCGTGGGTACCGGGGAAGTTCCGGGAAGGGCAGGAGAACGAACCAAATGAGCTATCAGCGTCGGGATTTCCTCAAGGTAGCGGCGGCCGGCGCTGCGGCAGCCAGTCTGCCTTGGCCAGTCGGAGCGGGTTCCCGCGAACGGGTTCGCCTCGGTTTCATCGGCACGGGCCTGCGCGGCCAGGACCATCTGGACCTCGCCCTGCGGCGGGCCGATGTGGACGTCGTGGCGTTATGCGATATCGACGCCGGAATGCTCAACATGGCGTTGAAGCAAGTGGCTGACGCTGGCAAGCCTGCGCCCCGCGTTCACACCGGCGACCCTCATGCTTATCGTCAATTGCTGGAAGACCGGTCCCTTGACGCCGTGATCATTGCTACGCCCTGGGAATGGCACGCGCCGATGGTGCTGGATTCCCTAGCGGCCGGCGTCCGGTATGTGGGTACCGAAGTGGTGCTGGGCATCACGCTCGAGGACCACTGGAAGGTGGTGCGCGCCGCAGAGCACCACGGTGCCCAGGTGATGATGCTGGAGAACGTGTGCTATCGCCGTGACGTGATGGCAGTGATGAACATGGTTCGGCAGGGAGTTTTCGGCGAACTCGTCCACTTGCAGGGGGGCTACCAGCACGACCTGCGCGGCGTGAAGTTCAACGACGGCAAGACGCCGTATGACAGTGGCGTGGAGTTTGGCGCCAAGGGCTACTCCGAGGCGCGGTGGCGGACGCAGCACTCCGTGGATCGGAATGGTGATCTGTACCCAACGCACGGTATCGGTCCTCTGGCGATGATGGCCGACATCAATCGCGGCAACAGGTTCACGCGACTCTCCAGTTTTGCCAGCAAGGCGCGAGGCCTCCACGATTACATCGTGGCGAAGGGCGGTGCAGACCACCCGAACGCCCAGGTGCGCTTTTCGCTCGGTGATATCGTGACTACGCAGTTGGCTTGTGCGAACGGCGAAACGGTGCTGCTGCAACATGACACTTCGCTGCCGCGCCCGTATTCGTTGGGCTTCCGCGTGCAGGGTACGAAGGGCTTGTGGATGGACGTGAATCACTCCATCCACATCGAAGGCGCCAGCGAGCACCACAAGTGGGAGGCCGCCCAGGCGTGGCTGGACAAATACGACCATCCACTCTGGCGCCGCTACGGCAACGACGCCCAGGGCGCTGGTCACGGCGGCATGGATTTCTTCGTCCTGCACGCGTTCGTGGAATGCGTGAAGCGTCAGTTGCCGACGCCGCAAGATGTCTACGACGCCGCGACATGGAGCGCCATCACGCCGTTGAGCGAAGCCTCCGTGCGTGACGGTCGCGTGGTGGACTTCCCGGACTTCACGGGAGGCCGTTGGAAGACGCGGCGCAACGAGTTCGCTTTGGGAGACGATTACTGATGAATGCCTTGCCCGGTTCGATGCGATACATGGCAGCCCGGAGCGCTGGCGGGCCCGAGGTGCTGGAAGCGGACACCACGGCTGTGCCTGTCCCGCGGGAAGATGAGGTTCTCATCCGGGTCATGGCCGCCGGCGTGAACCGTCCGGATGTCGCGCAACGGCAGGGCAAATATCCACCGCCCCCGGGAGCGAGCCCGGTCATCGGCCTGGAGGTCGCTGGCGAAGTGGTTGCGCTGGGGTCGGGAGTTCGACGCTGGCAACTCGGTGACCGCGTGACAGCGCTCACCAACGGTGGTGGCTATGCGGAGTACTGCGTGGCACCGGAAACGCAGTGTCTGCCCTGGCCCAAGGGATTTTCGGCCGTTCAGGCGGCGTCCTTGCCGGAGACCTTCTTCACGGTGTGGGCGAATTTGATGCTGCACGGCCGATTCGAAGCCGGTGAAACGGTGCTGGTACATGGTGGCACGAGCGGGATTGGAGTCACCGCAATCCAATTGGTCGCAGCCCTGGGGGGGCGGGTCTATGCCACGGCCGGCTCGCCCGAGAAATGCGCCGCTTGTGTATCGCTTGGCGCCACCGCCGCCATCGACTACCGTCAGGAAGACTTCGCCAAGCGCGTGTCGGAGTTGACGGGCGGCCGAGGCGTCGACGTTATTCTCGACATCGTCGGCGCTCCCTATTTCGAACAGAACCTCGCCTGCCTTGCCATGGATGGCCGGTTGGTTCAGGTATCGACGATGCAAGGGGCCGTCGCGGCGAAACTGGATCTGTTCCAGGTCATGCGTCGCCGGCTGGTCATTACCGGTTCTACCATGCGCCCCCGCACCACGGCCGAAAAGGGTGCCATCGGTGCTGCCCTGCAGGCGCAAGTGTGGCCATTGCTGGACGCCGGTACCATTCGCCCGGTCATCCATGCCACATTCCCGTTTGCAGCCGCTGCCGAGGCGCACCGCCTGATGGAAGCCAGTACGCACATCGGGAAGATCGTGCTCGAGTTCGACAGTGAGGAGGGACGTTGATGTCCAATCAAAACATGCAGCCGGCTCCGGCCGTCTCGTCCCCCTATCTGGTGTTTCTGCTGGCGATGGCTTTGCTCATCAGCTACGTAGACCGCGGCAATCTGGCAACGGCGGCGCCGCTCATCAAGACCGAACTTGGGCTGGACGAGGCGCAGTACGGCCTGCTGGCTTCAGCTTTCTATTGGACTTACGTGGCTTTCATGGTGCCGGTGGGTTGGGCGACGGAGCGCTATGGAGCGCACCGCGTGCTGGCTTTGGGAGTTTTTTTATGGGCTGTGGCCACGCTGTTGACGGGCTTTGCCGGCAGCGTCCTGGCCTTGTTGTTGCTGCGCTTGCTGCTTGGCGCCGGCGAGAGCGCCGTTTTTCCGGCCAGTTCCAGCCTCATTTCCACCTATGTGCCGGAACACCAACGCGGTTCAGCGAATGGAGCCATCAGTTTCGGGTACCTGGTCGGCCCTGCCATCGGTACGTTCATTGGTGGAACGCTCATGGCGCATATGGGGTGGCGCCCGGTGTTCATCCTGTTCGGTGCGCTGTCGCTGGTTTGGCTGTGGCCGTGGTTCCGTTACTCGCGCCGTCTCGCGAAGGCCGAAACAACCGCTCCGGCGGGTCCCGCGCCCAGTTACAGTGAACTGCTGTCGCAACGCGGGTTGTGGGGCACGTCTCTCGGGCATTTCGCCGGCAACTACAACTGGTACTTCATCCTCTCGTTCATGCCGCTTTATCTGGTGAACGAGCGCGGGTTTTCCATGGAGGGCATGGCCGGAGTGTTGGGTGGTGCCTATTTGGTCAATGCCGTTTGCGCCCTGGGCTCCGGTTGGTTCACGGACCGTTGGGCGCGCAGTGGACGCTCCGCTTCCACCATCTACAAGGGCTCGATGGTACTGAGCCACGCCGTTTCCATCGGTGCCATGGCGGGCATGATGGTCCTGCCGGTGAAGGGTGCCATCGCCTGCTTGTTCGTCTACGAGATTTTCCTCGGCTTTTGCTCGCCGGGCACTTTTGCCATCGGCCAGACGATGGCCGGGCCGCTTGCCACCGGGCGCTGGATCGGTATCCAGAATTTCTGCGGCAATCTGGCCGGCATTCTCGCGCCAGCCATTACCGGTTTCCTGGTGGCAGCGACTGGCAACTACGCTCTGGCCTTCATGCTCGCCTGTGCGGTCAACGTTCTGGGCATTCTGGGCTGGGGCATCATCCTGCCGAAGGTACAGCCGGTAGCGTGGGGAGAACCTTCCCGGGATTCATGATGCCGTGCGGGTCGTAGCAATGCTTCACGCGGCGCATGAGTGCCAACTTCTCGGGTGAGGCGTGGCGCAAGAGGGTGGCCTGCTTTTCCAGGCCTATGCCGTGCTCGGCGGAGAATGAGCCGCCGAGTTCGGTCAACCCTGCGGTGATGATGGGCGCGATTTCCTCGTAGCGTTCGCTGATGGGGCTGGCGGCATTCACCGTGACGTGGAGGTTGCCATCGGCCAGATGTCCGATGACGAATAAACCAAGTTCCCCATCGTGCTGTTGGAGTTTGGCGACGAGCGTGTCCACATAGCTGGCCATGGCGTGCAACGGTACCGAGATGTCGTACCACAGGCCGCCGGGCCTTTCACGGTCCACAGCCCAGTCTTCCCGCAGGCGCCAAATGGATTGTCTCTGGGCTTCACTCTGGGCCAACAGGGCATCCGCAACCAAGGCGGCTTGGCTCGCCGTGGCGAGCAATTCCACCAGCATGTCTTGCGCTTGCTCCGCGCTGGCGGCTTCCACTTCCACGAGCACCAGCCAAGGGTATTCTGCAAGCGTTGCCAATTCGGCAAGCCCGAGCGAGCGCACGACTGCCGCTGCATGATTGCCGGACATCAGTTCCAGCGCCGCAAGCCCGCTGCCGCGTACCCGCCTCGCCAGCGCAACGGCATCGCTCAGCGTCGCCAAAGCCACCAGGGCCGTAGCGACAGGCCCGCGCAGAGGAACCAATTCCAGCGAGACGCGCGTGACGACACCAAGCGTGCCCTCGGCACCGATGAGCAGACGTTCGACGGCGAGGCCCTCGTTGCGCTTGCGCACTTGGCCCAGTTCCGTGATCACAGTGCCATCAGCCAGAACGCATTCGAGCCCCAATACACGTTCACGCATGGTTCCGTAACGGAACGCTTCGTTGCCACCCGCGTTGGTAGCGACCAGGCCCCCGAGTGTCGCGGAGTCGCGCGCCCCGAGGTCTATACCGGGGGAGAGGCCCAGGGCTGCGGCCTGCGCTGCCAACACGCCCAGTTTCACGCCGGCGCCGACCACGGCACAGCGTTGGTTGGCATCCAGTACTTCGATGGCGTTCAAGCGTTCCAGTGACAGCGCTACCTGAGCGGTCGTGGTGACCGCGCCGCCCGACAGACCGGTACGCCCGCCCTGCGGAACCACGCCAATGTGCTCGGCGTGGCAGTAAGCCAGGATGCTGGCGACTTCGCTCGTGGATGCGGGGCGCAGCAAGAGTCCGGCACCGAAATTATGCGGATCGACTCCCGGGTCCAGCGCTTCGAGTTCCTTTGGAGTGCGTACATGGCTGGCGCCGACGATGGCCGTGAGTGCGGCGACATGGGCGGCATCGAGGCAAGTTTGCAGTGGGCGCGTCATGGTTTTCATTGTGGGATAATCGCGGCAAGGAGTGAAGCCATGCACCAGACCCTCGGAACCTATCTCATCGAAGCGCTCGAGGCTTTGGGTGTGCGCCACGTGTTCGGCATTCCCGGGGTGCACAACCTGGAGCTGTATCGCGGGCTGGCGGCTTCCGGCATTCGCCATGTCGCGGGTCGGCACGAGCAGGGCCTGGGCTTCATGGCGGACGGTTACGCGCGGGTCTCCGGTGAAGTCGGCGTTTGCTTCACCATCACGGGTCCCGGGCTCACGAATATCGTCACGGCCATGGGGCAGGCCTATGCCGACTCCGTCCCGTTGCTGGTCATCTCCAGCGAGAATCGTCGTGGAGAAATCGGCACCGGGCGTGGGTACTTGCATGAGATGACCGATCAGTTCGGGATGGGCGCGCGCGTTGCCGGCTTCAGCCAACGCATCACGCAACCGCAGGATTTGCCGGCAGCGCTGGCCCATGTGTTCCGTGCGTTGAAGTCGTCGCGGCCTTTGCCTGCCTATCTCGAAATTCCGCGCGACGTGCTGAAAGAAAGCGCCGCTGGTTTGCCGCCGGTAGGCGAATGGGTTGCGGCAGTCCACGCTGCCGCGGCGGCTCCGTTGCCGTCGCAGGAACTCATCGCCGTCGCGGCTGCACGGCTGCAGGCGGCCTTCAGCCCTTTGCTGATGGTCGGTGGTGGTGCGCGGCAAGCGGCTGCCGAAGTGCGCACCATGGCGGAGCGTTTGGGTGCGCCGGTAGTCATGACGACCAATGCCCGAGGCATTTTGCCGCCGGGTCACCCTTTGGCCGTGCCGTTCAGTCCGTCGCTCGACCCCGTGCGGCGACTGGTGCTTGCGGCGGACGCAGTGCTCGTGGTTGGCAGCGAGTGTGGTCAGACGGACTACGACATGTATGACGTCAGCCCGTTCCCGCAGCCTCGCGGACTCATCCGCATCGACATCGACCGGGACCAATTGCAGCGCACCCTGCGACCGGAAATTGCCTTGCTGGGGGATGCGTCCGCAACCATGTCGGCCTTGCTGTCTGCGATGGGTGAAGGGGGTGGCAACGCTACGGATGCGGTCGCCCGCGGCGCGACTGCTGCCGAAGCCGCCTGCGATGCAACCTATGCCGCGCTCACCCCCGCGATGCAGCGGCAGGTGGGCTTTCTGGAGGTCATCCGGGAAACGCTGCCCGAGGCCATTGTGGTTGGCGATTCCACCCAGGCCGTTTATGCCGGCAATCTGGGTTTCAACGCGCCGCGCCCCGGTGCCTGGTTCAACAGTTCCACGGGTTATGGCGCCCTCGGTTACGCCTTGCCTGCTTCCACCGGCGCCAGCCTCGCCGCGCCGGATCGCCCCGTGGTGTGCCTGGTGGGCGATGGTGGGTTGCAGTTCTCGCTCGGCGAGATGGCTGGTCCCCGCGAGAACAACACTTGGACCGCCATCGTCATCTGGAACAACTACGGCTACGGCGAAATCAAGAACAGCATGGTCGCCGTCGACATCGAGCCCGAGGGTGTGGACATTCGCCCGCCGGATTTCGAGCCACTCGCCGCCGCCTACGGCTATGAGTACTGCGTAGTCGATGACCTGACCGGGCTCGAAGCCGCACTGCGCGCCTTCGGCGAAGAGCGACAGGTCGTGGTCATCGAGGTTCGCGCTGCCGTCTTCGAGTGAGCCGGCGCTCGCGGGCAGCCGCGTGCCGCCCGCCAATC
>JBEGRA010000398.1:0-2967 GCA_041180705.1 Pseudomonadota bacterium
GACCTGACCATGGCGCTGCGCAAGGGCGCGCGCATGCGTGGCGCCGAAATCTACGAACAGACCGAAGTGACGAACGCCGTGCAGCTGCCTTCGGGCGAGTGGAAGCTCACCACCAGCCGCGGCGAAGTGACTTGCGAACACGTGGTGTGCGCCACCGGCAACTACGCCCGCCAGACCGGCAAGATGTTCGGCATCAACGTGCCCGCCATCCCGGTCGAACACCAGTACATCGTGTACGACGAGTCGCCGGAGCTGGTCGAGTACCGCAAGAACGGCGGCAAGGAACTGGCCGTCCTGCGCGAGTCGGACGAGTCGTACTACCTGCGTGAAGAGCGCGGCGGCTGGATTCTCGGCCCCTACGAAAGCGGCGCCCCGGCCCGCTTCGCGGACGGCGTGCCGGACTGGTTCGGCAAGAGCCTGTTCGACGGCGAAATCGAACGCCTCATCCCGCACATCGAGGCGGCACAGCGTCGCGTGCCGGCGCTCGAGAACTGCGGCATCAAGACCATCGTCAACGGTCCCATCTCTTACACCCCGGACGGCAGCCCGCTCATCGGCCCGGCCTGGGGCAAGCGTGGCCTGTGGCTGAACGAAGGCCACAGCTTCGGCATCACCGCCGCCGGCGGTTCGGGCTGGCAGCTGGCGGAATGGATCACCGAGAGCGAGCCGGGCATCGACATGCTCGCCGTCGACCCGCGTCGTTTCGGCCCCTACACCAGCAAGCGCTACGTGGTGGCCAAGAACGAAGAAACCTACCGCAACGTGTTCACCGTGCACTTCCCCGACGAAGAGCGTGAAGACGCGCGTCCGGCGAAGACCAGCCCGGTGTACGACCAGATCAAGAAGATGGGCGGCGTGTTCGGCCAGCGTTACGGCTGGGAGCGTGCCAATTGGTTCGCGCCGGAAGGCGTGGAGCCGAAGGACAAGTTCAGCTTCCGTCGCAGCAACTACTTCGAACATGTCGGCAACGAATGCCGCAACCTGCGCGAGAAGGTCGGTGTCATCGACCTCACGCCGTTCAGCAAGTGGGAAGTGACCGGCCCGGGCGCCGAAGCCTGGCTCGACAGCCTGGTGGCGAACAAGGTGCCCGTGAAGACCGGTCGCATCGCGCTGTGCCATGCGCTCACCAAGCGTGGCGGCATCCGCTCGGAATTCACCATCACCAAGCTCGGCGAGAACCACTTCTACGCCGTCAGCGCCGGTGCTGCCGAACGCTACGACCACGACCTGCTGCAAAAGGCCCTGCCGACGGACGGCTCGGTGCAGCTGCGCAACATCACCAACTCGCGTGGCGTGTTCGTCATTTCGGGCCCGCGCTCGCGCGACCTGCTGGCCAAGCTCATCGACGAGCCGCTGGACAGCAAGAACTTCCCCTGGCTCACCGGCAAGACGCTGGAAGTGGGCCTGGCCACGGACGTGCACGTGCTGCGCGTCAACTTCGTGGGCTCGCTGGGCTGGGAACTGCACTTCCCCATCGAATACGCGCACCACTTGTTCAGCGCCGTGTTTGCCGCGGGCTGCGAGTTCGGCGTGAAGATGGTCGGCATGCGCGCCATGGAATCGCTGCGCATGGAGAAGAGCTACCGCATGTGGGGCTCGGACCTCACCCGCGACTACACGCCGTTCGAAGCCGGCCTGAGCCGCATGGTCCGCATGGACAAGGGCGAGTTCGTCGGCCGCGCCGCGCTGGCCGCGCAGCTCGAGAAGGGCGTGCCGAACGCGTTCATCACCGTCGAGGTGCATGACGTGGTCGACGCCGACCCGCTCGGCAACGAGCCGCTGTTCAATGCCGAAGGCAAGCTGGTGGGCCGCCTCACGGCGGGCTACTACGGCCATTGCCTGCAGAAGAGCCTCGGCCTCGGCTATGTCGACCCGGCCTATGCCGCGGTGGGCACCGAGCTGTTCGTCGAAGTGTTGGGTGAGCGCAAGCGCGCCACCGTGCTGGTCGACTCCCCGTACGATCCGCAGAACTCGGAGCTCCGTGCCTGATGCAAAAGTTCAGCGCTTGGTCCCTGCTCAAGGAAGCCTTCGGTGGCCAGCAAGGCTGGCAACCGCAGTGGCGGCGTGCAGCCCCGAAGGCCGAATATGACGCTGTCATCGTCGGTGGCGGTGGCCACGGGCTCGGTGCCGCCTATTATCTGGCGGCCGAGCACGGACTCACCAACATCGCCGTGGTGGAGAAAGGCTGGATTGGTGGCGGCAATACCGGCCGCAACACCACCATCATCCGCTCCAACTACCTGTTCAACGAATCCGCGCAGCTGTACGACCACTCGGTCAAGCTGTGGGAAACGCTGTCCCAGGTGCTGAACTACAACGTCATGTTCTCGCCGCGCGGCGTCATGATGCTGGCCCACACCGTGCACGACGTGCAGGTGTTCAAGCGCCACATCCATGCCAACCGCGCGAACGGCGTGGACAACGAGTGGCTGACGCCGGAAGAAGCGAAGGCTTACTGCCCGCCGCTGAACATCGGCGACGATATTCGTTACCCGGTGATGGGCGCCGCACTGCAACGTCGCGGCGGCACGGCCCGCCATGACGCCGTGGCCTGGGGCTACGCCCGTGCCGCGGATGCGCTGGGCGTCGACATCATCGAAAACTGCGAAGTCACGGGCATTCGCCGCGACGCCAACGGCGCCGTGGAAGGCCTCGAAACCACGCGCGGTGCCATCCGCACGCGCAAGGTCGGCGTTTCGGCGGCCGGCCACAGCAGTGTGGTGCTGGGCATGGCCGGCGTGAAGCTGCCGCTGGAAAGCTTCCCGCTGCAGGCGCTGGTGTCAGAGCCAGTGAAGCCGGCTTTCCCCTGCGTCGTCATGTCGAACTCCATCCACGCCTACATCAGCCAGTCCGACAAGGGCGAGCTGGTCATCGGCGCGAGTTCCGACAGCTACAACAGCTACACCCAGCGCGGCTCGCTGCACATCAACGCGCACACGCTGGCGGCCATCTGCGAACTGTTCCCGG
>JBEGRA010000399.1:0-5351 GCA_041180705.1 Pseudomonadota bacterium
ACCGGCGGGGCGGGGGGCGGCAGAACCACGCTGGCGGTCCACTTCATGGGCGGATAGCACAGGCCGGCGTCCGCGCAGCCCTGCAGTTTCAGCACCACCGCGGCATTCGCGGGCCCGTTGCCGGTGCGGGTGTAAGGCAACACGAAGCGGTTGCCGGCGCCGCGGTAGACCTCTTGCTTGCCGAAGAACTCGTCCTCGTGGTCCACGCCCTTCGGGAAGACGGGGGTGCCGAGCGTGATGCCCGGCGTGCCGGACTCGAACCCGATGCGCTTGCGGTACAGGTAATAGCCGGCGGTGACCTTCCACTCCACGGTGATGGCGGCCGGGGTGGCGCTGACGGTGTACTTGAAGGCCTGCTCGGGCGGGATGAAGTCGTCCTCCGCGCGCGGAGCGGCGGCTGGCCAAAGCAGGACGAGACCCGCCAGCAGCGCCAGCCAACGGCCGGCCAGACGCCCGCCCAAGCGGCTGGTGCCGCCACGGGAAACTCGCGGAGTGATGCCGGCAGTTCGTTTCAAGTTCATGAATTCCATCGGGATTATCTGCAGTCTCTGCTCTTGCTTGCGGGCACAGCATACGCTGCGCCCGGGTACCGTGCCATGCGGGGTACGCCCCGTTTCCCCCGGTTTGGCCGGGTGGAAGAAAAGCGTGACCGGAGCCCTTGAAAAGGCGACTTCCGTCGCTATCATTAGCAGCCACTAGCGGAGAGTGCTAACAATAACCCCTGCCCGTCCCCGGGTCAGAACGTTGCTGGCGCTGTTCGTTCCATCTTCCGTCGGGAAACCGGCGGGCATCAGTCCAGTGCAAACCGCAAGTAAAGGAAGAGTTCCATGAAGATCCGTCCGCTTCATGACCGCGTTATCGTCAAGCGCGTCGAAGAAGAGAAGAAGTCCGCCGGCGGGATCATCATCCCCGACGCGGCCGCCGAAAAGCCCGTGCAGGGCGTCGTCAAGGCTGTCGGCAAGGGCAAGATCCTCGAGAACGGCGAAGTCCGTCCGCTGGACCTCAAGGTCGGCGACAAGGTGCTGTTCGGCAAGTACAGCGGCACCGAAGTGAAGGTCGACGGCGAAGACGTCCTCGTGATGCGCGAGGAAGACGTCATGGCGGTCATCGAAGGCAAGTAAGCCTCCGCTTCCCCTCTCTCCCCCTATTCGAATATTTGAAGGATTCTGAAAATGTCAGCTAAGGAAGTCCGTTTTGGCGATGACGCGCGCAGCCGCATGGTGCGTGGCGTCAACATCCTCGCTAACGCCGTCAAGGTCACGCTCGGTCCCAAGGGCCGCAACGCGGTGCTCGACAAGAGCTTCGGCGCCCCCACCGTCACCAAGGACGGCGTGTCGGTCGCGAAGGAAATCGAACTGAAGGACAAGTTCGAGAACATGGGCGCGCAGATGGTGAAGGAAGTGGCCTCGGCCACGTCCGACGAGGCCGGCGACGGCACCACCACCGCCACCGTGCTGGCTCAGGCCATCGTTCGTGAAGGCCTGAAGGGCGTCGCCGCCGGCGTCAACCCGATGGACCTGAAGCGCGGCATCGACCTGGCTGTTGCCACGGCGCACGAAGAGTTGAAGAAGCTCTCGAAGCCCTGCAAGGACACCACCGCCATCGCGCAGGTCGGCACCATCTCGGCCAACAGCGACAAGAGCATCGGCGCCACCATCGCCGAAGCGATGGAGAAGGTCGGCAAGGAAGGCGTCATCACCGTCGAGGAAGGCTCGGGCCTCCAGAACGAACTCGACGTCGTCGAGGGCATGCAGTTCGACCGCGGCTACCTCTCGCCGTACTTCATCAACAACCAGGCCGCTCAGGTTTGCGACCTCGACCAGCCGCTCATCCTCCTGTACGACAAGAAGATCTCGAACATCCGCGAGCTTCTGCCCGTGCTCGAGGGCATTGCCAAGGCCGGCAAGCCCCTGCTCATCATCGCCGAGGACGTCGAGGGCGAAGCCCTGGCCACGCTCGTGGTGAACACCATCCGCGGCATCGTGAAGGTCTCGGCCGTCAAGGCGCCGGGCTTCGGTGATCGTCGCAAGGCCATGCTGCAGGACATCGCCGTCCTCACGGGCGCCACCGTCATCTCCGACGAAGTGGGTCTCACGCTCGAGAAGGCCACGATGGCCGATCTGGGCCGCGCCAAGAAGGTGCTGGTCGAGAAGGAAAACACCACGATCATCGACGGCGTCGGCAAGGGTGCGGACATCAAGGCCCGCGTCGAGCAGATCCGCGCGCAGATTGCCGAAGCCACTTCGGACTACGACAAGGAAAAGCTGCAGGAGCGCGTTGCGAAGCTCTCCGGCGGCGTCGCCGTCATCAAGGTCGGTGCTGCCACCGAAGTCGAGATGAAGGAAAAGAAGGCCCGCGTCGAAGACGCCCTGCACGCCACGCGCGCTGCGGTGGAAGAGGGTGTGGTTCCCGGTGGTGGCGTGGCGCTCATCCGCTGCATCAAGTCGCTGGAGAAGCTCACCGGTGCCAACGAAGACCAGAACTTCGGCATCAAGATCCTGGCCCGTGCCATTGAAGAGCCCCTCCGCCAGATCGTCGGCAACGCCGGCGAAGACGCGGCCGTGGTGCTCGCCAAGGTGCGCGACGGCAAGGGCACGTTCGGCTACAACGCCGCGACGGGTGAGTATGGCGACATGATCGCCATGGGCATCCTGGATCCGACCAAGGTGACGCGTCTGGCCCTCCAGAACGCCGCTTCGGTCTCGGGCCTGCTGCTCACCACGGAAGTGATGATCGCCGACGCCCCGAAGGATGACGACCATGGCCACGCCCCGGGCGACGGCATGGGCGGCATGGGTGGCATGGGCGGCATGGGCATGTAATGCCCCGCGGCTGCGGGAGCGAGCTAGCTCGCTCCCGGCAACCACCGAAAGAGGCCGGCAGCAATGCCGGCCTTTTTTGTGCCTGAAGGTTTTCCCCCCAGAGATGTTGTGGTGGCAGATTTTTGTGGGAGCGAGCTTGCTCGCGACAGCAACAGGTCCGATTTTTTTGTGGGAGCGAGCTTGCTCGCGACAGTTATAGTTTCCCCATGGCTACTTCCGTCTCGCCTCTGTTGGAAGCCGCGCTGGCCAGCGCCACAGCGGCTGGTCTCGACGCTGCCGAGGCGCGTCACGTTTTTCGCTGCAGCGACTACCTCACCGAATCCTTCGCGCGCCACCCGGCTTTGTTCAGCGGCCTCGATCTGGCTCGCGTACCGACGCCCGAAGAGCACGACGCCGCCTTTTTGGCCCTGCTCGACAGCGCCGATGAAGCCACCTTCATGGCCGCCTTGCGGCGTCTGCGCCGGCGCGAATCGTGCCGTCTCGCCTGGCAGGACCTCGCGGGACGTATCGATCCGGTGGCGGTGCTGCGCGATGTCTCGGCGGTGGCGGATGCGGCCATTCGCGTGGCGCATGCCTTTGCGCGGCGCGCCACGGTCGCGCGCTTCGGTACGCCGCGCAGCGCTGCCGGTGTGGAGCAGGACCTCGTCGTGGTCGGCATGGGCAAGCTCGGCGGCCGCGAGCTGAATTTTTCCTCCGACATCGACCTCGTGTTCCTGTTTCCGGAAGACGGCGAGACGGACCGCCGCGGTACGGACCACATGGAGTTCTTCACGCGCATGGGGCAGCACCTCATCCGCCTGCTCGAAGCGCCCACGGTCGATGGCTTCGGTTACCGCGTCGACATGCGCTTGCGTCCCTTCGGCGACTCCGGGCCGCTCGTGGCCGGCTTTGCCGCGCTGGAAGACTACCTCCAGCAGCATGGGCGTGACTGGGAACGCTATGCTTGGGTGAAGGCACGCGCCATCACGGGGCAGGCGGCCTACGCCGAACTGTTCCGCAACGTGGTGCGGCCGTTTGTCTTCCGTCGCTATCTCGACTTCGGCGTCATCGAGTCGCTGCGCGAGATGAAGGGAATGATCGCGCGCGAAGTGCAGCGCCGCGACCGGCAAGACCACGTGAAGCTCGGGCCCGGGGGCATTCGCGAGATCGAGTTCATCGTGCAGGTGTTTCAGTTGCTGCGTGGCGGGCAGGAGCCGGCGCTGCAGCCTGCTTCCCTGTTGGACCTGCTGCCCGTGCTGGCGCATCCGAAGCGCTTGGGCGCCAACGACGTCGCCGAGTTGGAGGCGGCGTACCACTTTCTGCGCCGCACCGAGAACCGGCTGCAGATGGTGGCCGAGGCGCAGGTGCATGAACTGCCGCGCGACGATGCCGGGCGCGAGCGGCTCGCGGCGGCCATGGGTTTCGCTGACTGGGCGCAGTTCCTTGAAGCGCTCGACGCACATCGCCGCGCAGTCGCCGGCCACTTTGCTGCCGTGGTGGCGCCGTCGGCAGCGGAGTTGGCACAAAGCGCCGTGGCGCCGGTCGGCGAGGCCTTGCCCGAGGCGGTGACGGAACTGCTCGGTTCCCCGTATGCGCGCCGTCTGGATTCCACTGGTCTGCGCCGTCTGGAATTGCTGCTGCCGCGTCTCGTCACTGCGGCGCAGCAGACGCAGGACCCGGCAGCTGCCTTGCCACGCCTGTTGCGTGTTGTGCAGTCGACGGGAAACCGCAGTACTTATCTGGCCTTGCTTCTGGAAAACCCGCTGGCGCTCGCGCGTCTCGGCGAGATTGCCGCGCTGGGGGATTTTCTTTGTGACCAGGTAGCGGCGTTCCCCTTGCTGCTGGACGAACTGGTGGACCAGCGCCTGTTCGACGAGCCGCCTTCGCTCGCGCAATTCGAAATGGAGTTGGCGCTGAAGCGACCCGCTGCGGACGAAGACCCGGAGCGGCAGGTGGAAGCCTTGCGCCAGTTCCAGCGCGCCGCGGTATTCCGGGTGGCGCTCTGGGATCTGACGGGGCGTCTACCGCTGATGCAGGTGAGCGACCGCCTGACCGAGATTGCCGAACTCATCCTCGCGGAAGCGATGCGGCTGGGGTGGGAGCAGATGACTTCCATCTACGGCGAGCCGCGTTGTGGCAGCGCCGTGGGTGCCGCAGACGTGCGCACCGTCCGGTTGGCAGCCGTGGGTTACGGCAAGCTGGGCGGGCAGGAGCTGGGCTATTCCTCGGACCTCGACCTCGTCTTCCTGCACGATTCCGCCGGCACCTGGCAGCAGACCGCCGGGCCGAAGGAAGTGGAGAACGGCGTGTTCTTCCTGCGGCTCGGGCAGCGCATCCTGCATCTGCTGACCGTGCACAGCGCGGCGGGAAGGCTTTACGAGGTGGATACCCGCCTGCGCCCCAGCGGCAAGGGTGGCTTCATGGTGACGCCCATCGAGGCCTTTCACGATTACCAGCGGCAGGATGCGTGGACGTGGGAACACCAGGCGTTGCTGCACTCGCGCGATGTGGCCGGTGCGCCCGAGTTGCGCGCCCGCTTCCGCGAGGTGC
>JBEGRA010000400.1:0-2946 GCA_041180705.1 Pseudomonadota bacterium
CTGCACCCCGAATTCGACCAGCGCATCTTCAGCTGGGTGAATGGCCTGCGCGCGCAGGCCAAGTACGGGTTGCACACGCCGCAGGAATTCGTGGCGCTGGACCACCCCTTGCACGAACTGCGGCTGGTGAAGAGCCGCGACGAGCTGGCGTTGCTGCGCCATTCGGCTGCCATCGCCGTGGCGGCGCACGAACGCGCCATGCGGTTCGCGTTGCCGGGCCGAACCGAATACGAAGTCGCCGCCGAGCTCCTGCACGAATTCCATCGCCACCGCGCGGATATCAGCTACGCACCCATCGTGGGCGGTGGCGACAACGCCTGCGTACTGCACTACCGCGACAACAACGCCACGCTGCCCGACGGCGGCCTGCTGCTCATCGATGCCGGCTGCGAGTACGAGTACTACGCTTCGGATATCACCCGTACCTTTCCGGTGAATGGTCGCTTCACGCCGGCGCAGCGGGCTGTGTACGACGTGGTGCATGCCGCCAACCTGGCGGCCATCGACTGCGTGCGTCCCGGCAGGCACTGGGATGAACCGCACATGGCGGCCGTGGAAGTCATCACCGCCGGGCTCGTGAAGCTGGGCTTGTTGCAGGGCAAGGTGCCGCAGCTCGTCAAGGACGGCGCCTATCGCGAGTTCTTCATGCACCGGACCGGGCACTGGCTCGGCATGGATGTCCATGATGTGGGCGAGTACAAAGTCGCCGACGCCTGGCGCGAATTCGTGCCGGGCATGGTCACCACCATCGAGCCGGGTTTGTATTTTCCGCCGGGCAACAAGCGCGTGCCCGCGGAGTTCCGCGGCATCGGCGTGCGCATCGAAGACGACGTGGTGGTGACGAAGGGAGCCCCCGAAGTCCTCACTGGCGCGCTGGTGAAGGATGCCGACGGTATCGAAGCCCTGCTGGCGACAACGCGATCGGGGTTGGGGTGATGTCCGGGGCAGCGCCTGTGGCGGAGTTGGCGATAGTCGGTGGTGGCATGGTGGGGGCCTGCCTTGCGCTTGCCCTTGCCGATACCTTGGCCGCCAGTGGTCGGCGCATCGTCCTGTTGGAGGCCGCGCCGCCGGAGACAGGGCAGAGCCCCAGCTTCGATGGCCGGACGTCGGCGCTGTCCAATGGCAGTCGACGCATCCTCGAGACCTTGGGCGTGTGGTCGGAAGTGGCTGCGCAGGCAGCGCCCATCAGCCGCATCCACATCAGCGACCGTGGCCGCTTCGGCGCCGCACGCATCGATGCCGCCGAGCAGGGCCTGGCGGCCATGGGCTACGTGGTGCCGAACCGCGTGCTTGGCGCCGCCTTGTGGGCGCGCCTCGAAGGTCATCCCGGCGTGGAATTGCGCACCCCTTGCCGCGTCGTGGGCCTGCAGCGCGAAGCCGCCCAAGTGCAGTTGTCGCTCGACGATGGCAGTACCGTGGCCGCGCGACTCGTGGTCGCCGCCGACGGCGCCCAGTCGGTGGTGCGCGAGGCGGCTGGTGTCGCCGCTACCGCCGATGATTACGGTCAGGTCGCCCTCATCACGCAGGTATCTGCCGGGCGTCCCCACGAGGGCGTGGCTTACGAGCGCTTCACGACTTCCGGGCCCATCGCCGTGCTGCCGTTGCCGCCAGCGCTGGGGCATCAGCGGGTAGCGACCGTGTGGACCTTGGCGCCTGCCGAGGCTGCGCGCGTGCGGGCACTGGACGACGCGGCGTTTCTGGCAGAACTGCAGCAGGCCTTCGGTTGGCGGTTGGGGCGCTTTGCCGCGCCGGGGGAACGTCTGGCGTATCCGCTCGCGCTGGTGCAGTCCGCTTCGCTCGTGAGCGAACGGGTTGCCATCATCGGCAATGCGGCGCAAGGGTTGCACCCCATCGCTGGGCAGGGCTTCAACCTCGGCCTGCGCGACGCCATCACTCTCGCGGAATGCGTGGCCGATGCGCTGGCGCGGCCGGACGCAGACGTCAACGCCGATGCCAGCACCCGGGCTGCGGCAGATCCGGGCAGTGACGCCGTCCTGCAGCGCTACGCCGCCTGGCGCGCGGCAGACCGTCGGTTGCTGGTGCGCTTCACGGATGGTCTCGTGAAGCTGTTCGGCGCGCGTCTCGGTCCCTTGCGTGCCGCTCGCAGTCTCGGTTTGTCGCTCTTCGACGTCCTGCCGGCGGCCAAAGCGGCCATGTCGACGCTTTCCACCGGGGGCGGCGGTGAACTGCCGCGCCTGGCGCGTGGCCTGCGGCTACGCAGTGGCGTGGCATCGGAAGCGGCACCATGAATGCTGCAGCGTCTGCTTCGCGTCGCCAGGCCCGTCGTGATGTCGACGTGCTGGTGGTCGGTGGTGGTGTGGTCGGGGCAGCCACGGCCGTGCTGCTCGCCACACAGGCCACCACCCGCAGCCTGAAGGTAGGATTGGTAGAGCCCCGCATGGCAGTCATGCCGGCACCTGGCTCTGCGTGGGACTTGCGCGTGTTCGCCTTGTCGCGCGCCTCGCAGCGCCTGCTGGTGGCTTGCGGCGTGTGGCCGCAGGTGTTGTCGCGTGCGGCGGCTTATCAGGGCATGCGCGTGTGGGACAGCGCCGACCGCGCCGATGGACCAGGTGCGCTTACCTTCAGTGCCAGCGAGATGGGCGAGCCGGACCTCGGGCACATGGCTGAAGTGGCGACCTTGCAAGCGGCGTTGCAGGCAGAGGCGCTTCGCGTTGGTGTTCGATTGCACGCCTCGACAGTGGAGGCCTTCGAGTCCGACGCCGAACGTGCACTCGTGACGCTTGCGGACGGCACGACCCTGCGGGCGGGCCTGGTGGTGGCGGCGGAAGGCGCCAGTTCGCCCTTGCGCGAATGGGCGGGCATCGCTGCCCGCGTCCACGACTACCACCAGCGTGGTGTCGTGGCGTATCTCCAGACCGAGCGCGACCACGGCGACATCGCTTGGCAGCGCTTCTTGCCCGAAGGGCCGCTGGCCTTGTTGCCGGT
>JBEGRA010000401.1:0-2980 GCA_041180705.1 Pseudomonadota bacterium
GCCGGGCTGAAGGTGAACGGCGAAACCGTCGATTCCGCCCGCGTCCGCGAGAGCTACCAGAACCAGATCTCCCAGCTTGCTCGCGCCTTCGAAGGGGAAATCCCCGAAGCGACCCGCAAGCAGGTGCAGGACTCCATCGTCGATGGCTTCGTGCAGCAGCAGCTCATCGCGCAGCGCGCAAAGGATGCCGGCTACCAGGTCACGGACGAGGAGGTGGCCGCGTCCATCCGTTCCCTGCCGTACTTCCAGGTCGGTGGCGAGTTCAGCCGCGACGCGTACACCGCACTGCTGCAGCAGAACAACATCTCGATGGCCGCTTTCGAGGCGGAGCAGCGGCAGCAGCTGCTGGCGAACCAGCTGGTTGGCGGCATCGCTCGCAGCTCGTTCCTCACTTCGCGCGAAGTGGACGAAGTGCTGGCGCTGCAGGGCGAACAGCGTGAGCTGGCCTACGCGACGCTGCCGGTGGCCCCGGCCATCGCCGCCGCCAAGCCCACGGATGCGCAGTTGGAGGCCTGGCTGAAGTCCCATGCCGCGGATTTCCGTACGGAAGAAGCCGTGTCCCTGCAGTTCGTGGAACTGCAGCGCGCCGACATCGCCGCCAAGGTGCAGGTTACCGAAGCGGCGCTGCGCGCCTACTTCGACACCATCAAGGACCGCTACGCCACGGCTGAAAAGCGTCGCGCGCGGCACATCCTGATCGAGGCCGCCGCCGGTGCCGATGCGAAGGTGGATGCCGCCGCCAAGGCGAAGGCTGACGGCCTGCTGGCGCAGTTGAAGGGCGGCGCGGACTTCGCGGCGCTGGCCAAGGCCAACAGCGCGGACCCGGGTTCGGCTGCTGAAGGCGGCGACCTCGGCATGCAGGAAAAGGACTTCTTCGTGGGCCCCTTCGCCGCTGCTGTATGGGGCATGAAGCCCGGCGACCTGCAGGTGGTGAAGACGCAGTTCGGCTATCACGTCGTCCGTCTGGAGGAAGTGGCGGCGGGTGCCGGCAAGTCCTTCGAGGACGTGCGTGCGGACATCACGCCGGAGTTCCAGACCGCCGAGGCCGACAAGACCTTCGGCGCCCTGCAGGACAAGCTGGAAGAAACGGCGTTCGAAAGCTCGGGTTCGCTTGAGCCCGTGGCACGTGCCGTCGGCGCCCCGTTGCAGACGGTGGCCAACTACACGCGTTCGGCAGGCGGTGCGCCGCTGCCGGCGGACAAGAAGCTCATCGATGCCGTGTTCGCGAAATCCGTGCTGGATGGCGCCAACAGCCGTGCCGTCGACCTCGGCGGTGGCCGCCTGGTGGTGGCGCGCGTTACGGCGCACCACAAGCCGCAGGACCAGCCGCTGGCTGCAGTGCGAGACCGCGTCGAGGCGGCCGTGAAGACGGCGCAGGCGAAGGAAGCGCTGGCCGCCGCCGCGCAGGCAGCGCTGAAAGCCGTGCAGGGTGGCGCCGCTTTGGCTGCCGCGGCCAAGGGTGCCACCGTGGCGACGCCGGGCTGGGTAGACCGCAAGGCCACTGGCATGGCACCGGACGTGCTGAAGGCCGCATTCCTCGGGCCGCGCCCCTCGGCGCCCCGTTCTGGCGTGGTGGCCCTGCCGAATGGCGACCAGGTGGTGTGGACGGTTACTGCCGGTCGCGCTGGCCCGAAGCTGGAAGGCGAGGCCGCTGCGGCCGCCGCCCGCCAGCTCGTGCAGCAGACGCAGCAGCGCGATTTCACCGGCTACCTCGCCGCCATCCGCGCGAAGGCCAAGATCCACGTGGACCCGGCGCTGTTCAATTAAAGCCGCGTCAGTTCCACAAAAAAACCGGGCAATGCCCGGTTTTTTTATGCCCCACCTGTGTAGGCGCGAGCTTGCTTGTGGGAGCGAGCTTGCTCGCGACTCTTCAATAAACCACGAAGAGTCGGGAGCAAGCTCCCTCCCACAGTCACAGTGGTGCTGCTACTCCGGGAAGCTCATGCCCACGTGGCTGTAGCCACCGTCCACGTAGAGCACTTCGCCGGTAACGCCCGCGGCCAAGTCGCTGCAGAGGAATGCGGCGGCGTTGCCCACGTCTTCCTGAGTGACATTGCGGCGGATGGGGGCCACGGCTGCCACCTGCGTCAGCATCTTGCGGAAGCCGCCGATGCCGGCAGCCGCCAGCGTCTTGATGGGGCCAGCCGAGATGGCGTTCACGCGGATGCCCTTCGGGCCGAGGTCCGCCGCCAGGAAGCGCACGTTCGCTTCCAGGCTGGCCTTGGCCAAGCCCATGACGTTGTAGCTCGGTATCGACTTCACGGCGCCGAGGTAGCTCATGGTGAGCAGGGCGCCGTTGCGGCCTTCCATCATGGGCAGGGCGGCGCGGGCGAGCAGCGTCAGGCTGTAGCTGGAAACGTCGTGGGCGATGCGGAAGCTTTCGCGGCTGGTGCTCTCCACGAAGCCGCCGGCAAGGGCCTCGCGCGGGGCAAAGGCCACCGAGTGCACGACGATGTCCAGGCTGTCCCAGTGTTCCTTCAGGGCAGCAAAGGCGGTGTCCACCTGGGCGTCCTCGGCCACGTCCATGGGCAGGCAGAGCGTGCTGCCGAGGCCGGCGGCCATGTCCACCACGCGGTCCTTCAGGCGGTCGTTCTGGTAGGTGAAGGCGAGTTCGGCGCCTTCACGCTTGAACGCCTCGGCAATGCCGTAGGCGATGGAGCGGTCGCTGGCGAGGCCGACGATGAGTGCGCGCTTGCCGGTCATGAATCCCATGGCTCGTCCTTCAAGATGTATACAAGAGCGTGAATTATAAGGCTTTTCAGGCTGCTTCGCGTCAGGCGCGCGCGCGCAGGTGCACCACCAGCTTCTGGCCGGGCTGCAGCGTGTTGCCCTTCAGGTGGTTCCAGCGCTTCAGGTCTTCCACCTTCACCTCGAATCGGCGCGCCAGCGAATACAGCGTGTCGCCGGCCTGCACGCGGTAGCGGAGTTGGCTCGGGCCACGCACCGGGCGTTCGGCAGCGGTGGAAGGCGTGGCGATGCG
>JBEGRA010000402.1:0-9128 GCA_041180705.1 Pseudomonadota bacterium
TGGATGGCCGCACCTGCCAGCGCCTCGTGCTGGGCGATTGGTACACGCAGCGCAGCGCGCTGCGCTGGGATGAACAAGGGCCGGAGTTCGTTTAGGCGGCTGTCTGGCTCATCATTGTAGGAGGGAGCTTGCTCCCGACCTCTTGTGTGGGAGGCAGCTTGCTGCCGACTGAAGAGTCGCGAGCAAGCTCGCTCCTACAGGTCAGGAAGTCGCGAGCAAGCTCGCTCCTACAAAGCTTTCGTAGGCACACCCGAATGGAACCTGAACACCGGGTCGGGGGTAGTCACAAGCTCCGCTTCCAGGGCTTGCAGCGCGGCAAGCCGCCCCGCCAAATCGCCACCGGTGCGCTCTGCCTGAGCGCGAGCGAGGTCAAGGTACAGCGACTGGTGACGTGACTCCGCTGCTTCCAGCCCGGCGAAGAACGACCCCAGCGGCTCACCGATGCACGGCACCAGCGCGTGGAAGCGTTCGCAGGAGCGCGCTTCGATGAGCGCCCCCACCAGCAGCACATCGAGTTGGCGCGCCGGTTCGTTCTTGCGCACGGCCTTGCGCAACTGCTCCGCATAGCGCCCCGGGCCCAGGCGCACGAAGCGAATGCCGAGGTCGCGCGCCACTTTGCGCACTTGCTCGAAGTGGCGCAGCTCCTCGCGCGCCAACCGGGAAAGCTGCAGCGTCAAACGCTCGTCTTCGGCATAAGTGAACATGAGCGACAGCGCCGTGGACGCCGCCTTCTTCTCGCAGTTGGCGTGGTCGATGACCAGCAGGTCACGCTGGCGCACCGCCTCTTGCAGCCAGGCCTCGGGCGTCGGCGTCAGCAAAACGTCCATCGCTGCGCTCACAGCCCGCGCCTGCGGTCGTTCAGCGTGGGCAGTGGCTGCCAGGTGGCTGCCAACTGCGCAACGGCAGCGCTCAGCGCCGCCGCGGTCTCGAAGCGCTGCTCTGGAAGTTTCGCCAGCAAGCGGTCCAGCAGGGCCTGCAGCCCGTGGAACTGCAAGGGCAACTGCGGCACCGGCGCGTGCGTATGTTTGTAGATGACACCCATGGGGGTACTCGCCTGGAAAGGTTTCTTGCCGGTGAGCATCTCGTAGAAGATGACACCAAGGCTGTAAAGGTCGGAGCGCGCATCCACCGTGCGTCCGTGGCCTTGTTCGGGGCTCATGTAGAACGGCGTACCGAAAATCTCGCCACGACCGGTAATGGACTCTTCCTGCGCGATTTCCTTGGCCAGGCCGAAGTCGATAAGGGCTACCGTGCCATCCGTGCGCAACATGACGTTGCCGGGCTTCAGGTCGCGGTGCAACACGCCTTGGGCGTGAACCACCGCAAGCGCGGCGGCCATCTGCTGCAACACGGAAAGCGCTGCCTCGGGGGACATGCCCTGCTTCACCCGGCGACGCAGATCGCCGCGGGGAAAATACTCCATCGCGATGAACACATGGTCATCGGCCACGCCGATATCGTAGATGCGCACGATGTTCGGATGGGAGATGCCGGCGATGATCTGGTATTCACGCATGAAGCGGTCGAAGGTATTGCCTTCGGCGACATCCGGCACCTGCCGCAGCACCTTCAGCGCCACCACGCGCCCCACCCGTTCGCTCTCCGCCAGATACACCGCCGAAAGCGGGCTCGCCGCCAACGGGCGCAGGCATCGCTCGCCGCGAATCATCACGTTGCCGAAGCGGTAGACGTCGAGCGCACCGGGCTGCTGCCGCGCCAACCGCCGCTGGTCCTTGCGCAAGTCCACCGCATGACGCAGCGCACGGGCGAGGTCCTTGGGTGCCGGGCGGCTCCGCTGCAAGCGCGCCAATGGCACGTGCGCCACGCCGCCATCCGGGGGCCAGTTCCCGTCTTCGTCGGGTTCGTCCAGCGAAATGACGGGCGCGAACTCGGGGCGCCGCGACAAATCGTCGAGCCACGCGGTGTGCGCAGAGGTGCGCGCCAGGTCATTCGCCGCGCGCCAGAGCTCTTCGCCAAGCACCACGGTCGTCGTGCCGAAGTCGGGGTCGTGCGGGGGGAGCCCGGCCTCGATGTCGTCTGCCATGTTGGTGATGACGGGCGGTTCATCGGAACCGACGACATCTCCCAACAGCACGGCGTCGAAGGCCGCCGCACTGAACTCGGGCGGCAACGGGCCGGCATCGATGGGGTCGTATTCATCCACCACGGCGTCGCGGAAGGCCATGGAGATGTGCTGCCGCCAGCGCTGGCGGTGCTGCGCATCGGAATCGATGAGGAGAAAACGTATGTTCACTGCATTCCCTGCCGTGGGGCACCGGGCCACCACGCCACAAGGATATCCCCAACGTTGGTCTCGGTGCGGCCGGTATGCACCAGAGCGCCGGCCGCCTCGAGGAAGGTGCCAGAATCGGCGGCTTCCAGTGCAGCGGCGGCGGTCAAACCCGAGCCGATTTCGCCCAGCGTGATGGTGGTGGCATCCACCACGGCACCGGCATCCTCGCTGTTGCCGTCGATGCCGTCGGTACCAGCCGCGAGCAGCACCAGCGCTGCAGGATAGGCAGGACTTTCGTTACCGGAAGCCGGACTGCTGCTGCCGATCGATCTGCAGCTGTCCAGCGCCATCGCCGCCGCAAGCGCCAGTTGCTGATTGCGCCCGCCGCGCCCGGGCTGCGCCGGCAGCACCACCGTGCTTTCGCCGCCCCAGAGCAAACCGCCATCGTGCTGCCCGCATTCGCCAAGGAACTGCTGCGCCACGGCAATAGCATCGCCGGTGAAGCGGCCCGGCAGGCGACGGAGCGCAACGCCCTCCGCCGCCGCGGCCGCCGCCATGGCATCCAGCGCATCTTCGAGCCGCGCGACGCACTGCAATTGCGCGGGGCGCGCGTCCGGTGCCGTACCGCAAGCAAGACCCGAACCAATCACGGCGGGGTCGTCACCCGGTACGTCCGACACCAGCAGGGCTTGCACACGGTGGGGGCCCAGCGCGCGCACCAGCTCGCCGCCCTTCAGGCGTGAAACGGCCCGCCGACGCGCATTCAGTTCCACGATGTCCGCGCCGTCTGCCAAGGCGGCTCGTGTCAGGGTCTGCAGTTCTGCAAGAGTGACGCCCGGCCGCAAGGCTTCCGCCAGAGCGGAGGCACCACCGGACACCAGCAGCAAGACGGGGTCGTCGCGATAGTCCGCTGCGGTCAATCGCGCGGCGTAGTCGAGCAGCGCGGCACCCGCCGCAAGACTGCGTTCGTCGGGAACAGGGTGGGAGCCTTCAAAAGTCGCGAGCACGGTGGGAGGCAGCTTGCTGCCGACTGAAGAGTCGCGAGCAAGCTCGCTCCCACAGGCAAGCTCGCTCCCGCAGTGGCCAAAGGTGGATTGTGGGAGGCAGCTTGCTGCCGACTGAAGAGTCGCGAGCAAGCTCGCTCCTACATTTCCAGGGGGGCAGACCACCACGCCGCCCGCACAGCCGGTGGGCCAGGCGGCCAAGGCGCCTTCGGCCATGGCGGTGGCGGCCTTGCCGACGGCCAGCAGGTGCCAACGCGGAGGAACGGTTCGGTTGGCGAGGGCTGCCCGCACTCGCTCACGGGCACACACCGCTGCCACGCCCGCGTGGAACCAGCGGAGCAGCCTGGCGCGCGCCACTAGACGACGCGCAGGGCCTTGGGACCGCCTGCCGCGCCGGCAGCGCCCGCCACTTCGTCCAGACGGCGCGCCGCCTTGGCAGAGTCCGAGCGGTCCGCCTGCAGCCGCACGAGGTATTCCGGCGTGACATCGCCGGTGACGTATTCACCCGAGAAGCACGAGGTGTCGAACGCATTCACGTTCGCCTTGTCGTGGCGGACGGCGGCTTCGAGGTCCGCGAGGTCCTGGTAGATGAGCCAGTCCGCGCCGATGGCCGCAGCCACCTCTTCATCCGTGCGGCCGCTGGCAACCAACTCCGCCGCCGCCGGCATGTCGATGCCATAGACGTTGGGATAGCGCACCGGCGGAGCCGCCGAGGCGAAGTAAACCTTGCGGGCACCCGCCTCGCGAGCCAGGTCGATGATCTGCGCCGACGTGGTGCCGCGAACGATGGAGTCGTCCACGAGCAGCACATTGCGGTTGCGGAATTCGAGGTCGATGGCGTTCAACTTGGTACGCACCGACTTCTGGCGCTGCTCCTGCCCCGGCATGATGAACGTGCGGCCGATGTAGCGGTTCTTCACGAAGCCTTCGCGGTAGAGCACGCCCAGGCTTTCCGCCAACTGCATGGCGCTGGTGCGACTGGTGTCGGGGATGGGGATGACCACATCGATGTCGTGCACCGGACGCAGGCGGCGGATTTTGTCTGCCAGCTTGTCGCCCATGCGCATGCGCGCCTTGTGCACCGAGATATTGTCGATGATGCTGTCGGGGCGCGCGAAATAGACGTATTCGAAGATGCACGGCGTGATGGGCAGCTGCGGCGCCACGCGCTGCGCATGCATCGCGCCGTCTGCCTCGATGTACACGGCTTCGCCCGGCTCCACATCGCGCACGCGCGTGAACCCGGCAAGGTCGAGCGCCACGCTTTCGGAAGCGAGCATCCACTCAGTGCCGCGAGGCGTTTCACGCTTGCCCATGACGAGCGGACGGATGCCATGCGCGTCGCGGAAGCCGACGACGCCGTGGCCATAGAGCAACGCCACCACCGCATAACCACCGCGGCAGCGACGGAACAAGGACTGCAACGCGGCGAACACGGCGGACGGCGCCAGACGCTGGGCGGTGCCGAGACGCTGCAATTCGCAGGCGAAGATGTTCAGCAGCACTTCGGAGTCCGAAGCGGTGTTGAGGTGGCGGCGGTCTTCGCGCCACAGCACCTCCGCCTGCTCGCCGGCGTTGGTGAGATTGCCGTTGTGCGCGAGGCCGATGCCGTACGGAGCGTTCACGTAGAACGGCTGCGCCTCGGCCGCACCTTCGTTGCCCGCCGTGGGGTAACGCACGTGGCCAATGCCCATGTTGCCGCGCAGTTCCACCATGTGGCGCTGCTGGAAGACGTCGCGGACCAACCCAGCTTCCTTGCGCAGGAAGATCTGGTTGCCGTGAGCGGTCATGATGCCGGCGGCATCCTGACCGCGGTGCTGCAGCACCGTCAGCGCGTCATAGATGCGCTGGTTGACCGGGCCGGTGCCCGCAATACCGACGATGCCACACATGAACGACTACTCCTCGGCGGTGGCGGCATCCACGGCATCGCTGGCGTTGTCGCCAGCCAAGCCCTGCACCGTCTCGCCGACATATTCAACGTAGGTGTGCAGCTTCGAAGCTTGCCACCAGGGCTCTTGGTCCAGCCCGAGGCGAACACACAACAGCGCCAGCAGGCCAACGATGACCACGCCGCGCACCAGACCGAACACGAAACCGAGGAAGCGATCCACCAGGCTGAGGCCGGCCGCCTTGTGGGCGATGCGCGCTGCCACGAACCCGATGAGATCGCCGAGCAGGATGACCAGCGTGAAGACAATGGCGCGCGCCGCCCAAGCCTTCATTTCCGGCGTTTGCAGGTGCCCGCCAAGCCAGGGGTAGAGGAATTCCGAGTGGTGCCAGGCAAGCCAGATGGCCAGCAGCCAGGCCACCAGGCCGATGGCCTCGCGGACGAAGCCGCGGAACACGCCGATGCCTACCGAAACGAGCAGGACGCCGACAACGAAATAATCTGCACCGTTCATACGCGCATTCTACTCCTGCGGGGTGACATGCGGCTGGTAACCATCGGCTTCCAGACGCTTGGCAATCTCGTCAGCCGTCTTGCGGCTTTGCTCGGGGCCCACGCGCACGCGATGAAGCGTGCGTCCGCCCGAGGTGTAAGGCAGCGTGAAGGCGCGGAAGCCCTTCCCCTGCAGTTTCGCGACCAGTTCCTCTGCCTTCTGGCGGGTACCGAAGCTGCCAATCTGCACCACCCAAGAGGACAGAGTGACGGGAGCTTTGGCCGCTGGTGCAGCGTTTGCAGCGGCAGCAGGCTTGGGTGCCGCCTTCGGCGCAGGCTTGTCTGCCGGCGGTGGGGCTGCAGCGGCTTTGCTTGGCGCGGCAGCGGGCACGGTGGCGGGCGTCTTGGCTGGCGGCGAAACCGCTGCGGCAGCCGCCGGGGGCGTTACTGCCGGCGCCGCCGCTGCGACAGCTACGGGGGTCTGTGCCGGCACTGCCGGGATGCCCGAAGGGGGTGTCTGGGGTTGCGCAGGGGGTTGCGCCGGCGCCTGCGGATCGGGCTGGGCCTGAAGCTCGGCATCGGGTGGGACGGTTTCCGGGTCGGGCTGCAGTTCATCCGCGGCCACGGCCTGCTCTTCCGCCGTGGGTGTGTCGCCCAGCGCGAACTCGTGCGCCCGCAACGGAACGCCGCTGTCGTCGCGTGTGGGCTCGAGAGTGACCACCTCGCGGCGGCCCGAGAGGAGTTCCGGCAGCACCAGCACTACCACTGCAACCAGCACGGCGGCGCCGATGAGGCGTTGCTTCAGGGGACGTTCCATGGCGGGAAGTATACGGTGCAGGTCAGGGTTCGCGGGTGGCGCCTTGCGCCAACAGCCATTCCAGCACCGGCGTCACCAGCACGAACGAACCGCAGGCGACGACGCGATCGCCGATGCCGGTCATGACCTGCAGGGAAGCGCATGCCGTCGCTGCGTCCTCCATTGGCTCAAGCCCGGGAAAACCCGCGGCCGCGGCCAACTGCGCAAATTCGACACCGGAACGGCCACGCTCCCCGCCCAGCCCCAGCGCGATGCCCTGCAAAGGCAAGCCGGCCCCGGCCAGCCCCTTCAGCACGCCTGACAGGTCTTTATCGCCCAACACGCCGAGCAGGAACTTCGTGGGCGCCATCGGCAGCCCCCGCAGCGCAGTCGCCAGCACTTCGGCGGCGGGCGGGTTATGGGCCACGTCCACCACCCATTCGCGTCCGGCCAAGTTGTAGCGTTCGAAACGTCCCAGTACACGCGCGGTGCGCAGCCCTTCCTCGACCGCGGCGCGCGTCGGGCGCAGGGCCGGCGGACCGGCCAGCAGCAGCGCCAAGGCCACCGCGGCATTGCCTAACTGGTGTGGCCCGGCAAGCGCCGGCAAAGGCAGCCCCGCCCAAACGGTACCGCTCGCGGCAAAATCCCAGCCTGCCGCGGCAGGCGTTCCGGAGAACTCGACGCCGGCACGGAGCAACGCCGCCCCGCGCGCCGCCGCGCAGTCATGCAGCGAAGGCGGCACGGCAGCGCCGCACACGGCCGGGCGCCCGGCACGGAAGATGCCGGCCTTCTCGCGCGCGATACCGTCGATGTCGTTGCCGAGCACAGCCACGTGGTCCAGCCCGATGGACACCACGGCGGCCGCATCCGCATCGAAGAGATTCACGGAATCCAACCGGCCTCCGAGGCCCACTTCCAGCACCCAGGCATCGAGACCGGCGCGATGGAACAGCCACACGGCGGCAGCGAGTGAATGTTCGAAGTAGGTCAAGGTGACGGCGGGAGCCTGCTCACACCCCCCCCACACCGCATTGAACGCCGCCAGCAGGTCCGCATCGCTGACCATGGCGCCATTGATGCGAATGCGCTCGTGGTAGTGCAGCAGGTGGGGCGAAGTGAAAAGGCCCGTGCGCTTGCCGCCGGCGCGAAGGATGGCTTCGGCCATGGCGGTGACGGAGCCCTTGCCGTTCGTGCCGCCCACGGTGAACACCGGGCACGGCGGCGTGGCGAGCCCCAGGCGCTGGAGCACGCAACGCAAACGGTCGAGAGTGAAGTCCATCGCGAGCGGATGGACTTGCTGGTGGAGGGCCAGCCAGCCCTCCACCGTCTCCGGCCGGGCCATCGTCAGGCCGCGGTTTCGGTGGGCAGCGCCGGCTGACGCATCAGCACGCGCAGCAGCGAACCGATGCGCTCGCGCTGGTCGCGACGGTCGACGATCATGTCGATGGCGCCCTTCTCCAGCAGGAATTCGCTGCGCTGGAAGCCTTCGGGCAGGGTCTCGCGAACGGTCTGCTCGATGACGCGCGGACCGGCGAAGCCGATGAGCGCGCGCGGTTCGCCGATGTTCACGTCGCCCAGCATGGCGAGGCTCGCGGAGACACCACCGGTGGTGGGGTTCGTGAGGACCGAGATGAACGGCAGGTTGGCGCGGGCCATGCGGCCGAGAGCGGCGCTGGTCTTCGCCATCTGCATGAGCGACAGCAGGCCTTCGTGCATGCGCGCACCGCCACTGGCGGAGAAGCAGACGAATGGCATGTGGAATTCCACGCAGTGGTTCACCGCGCGCACGAAGCGCTCGCCCACCACCGAGCCCATGGAACCGCCCATGAAGCGGAACTCGAACGCCGCGGCAACCACTTCGAGGCCCTGCAGGGTGCCGGCCATGACGATGAGAGCGTCCGTTTCGCCCACGCTCTTCTGCGTGGCCGTCAGGCGGTCCTTGTACTTCTTCTGGTCGCGGAACTTGAGCGGGTCTTCCGGGGACACCGTGGCGGCCAGTTCGCTGGCGCTGCCGGTGTCGAGGAAACGCTTCAGGCGGTCCCGCGCGTTGATACGCATGTGGTGGCTGCACTTCGGGCAGACGTGCAGGTTGCGTTCCAGTTCGGGGCGGTAAAGCACCGCGTCACAGGCTTCGCACTTGATCCACAGGCCTTCCGGCACGGAACGGGTGCGCCCTTCGCGCTCCGTCTTGATGCGGGACGGCATGATTTTTTCGAACCAGGACATGGCGCCCTACCCTCCGGGGGGAACTGCAGCGGACATGATAACGGATGGAGCTACCGGACCGGCAGCGCCGTCTTCATCCAGCGCCGGGACCGCACTTTCGGTCCACTCGCGTGGCGGCGGAACCTCGAGAGCTGCCGGGTACCGGACACCCGCGAAATACAGGCCTTGCGGCGGCGCTGTGATGCCCGCCACACGGCGGTCGCGGGCAGCGAGCACTTCAGCGACCCATTCGCCGGGCTTTTCGCCGCGGCCCACCGGCAACAGCGTACCCACGATGTTGCGCACCATGTGGTGCAGGAAGGCATTCGCCTGCACCTCCAGCACCACCAGCGCGCCCTCGCGACGCACCGTTATCGACTCCATCAAGCGCACCGGGCTGGTGGCTTGGCACTCCGCGGCGCGGAAACTGCTGAAGTCGTGCCGACCGACCAAACACTGCGCGGCCGCATGCATGGCAGATGCGTCCAGCGGGTGGGCGCTCCAGGT
>JBEGRA010000403.1:0-4314 GCA_041180705.1 Pseudomonadota bacterium
CTCGGCTGCTTGTGGGAGCGAGCTTGCTCGCGACCATAGGCAGCAAATTCCCTCCTGCAAACCCTACTTGGCTTGTGGGAGCGAGCTTGCTCGCGACTCTTCCGGCTTATCGGGGGTACGAAGCCTTCCGCTTCTCGAGGAAGGCACCAATGCCTTCCTTGCCTTCAGCCGAAGCGCCACGCGTGGCAATGGTCTGGCTCTCCAGCGCCAGTTGGGCCTCGAGACCGCCCGCCGAGGCCAGCATCAGACGCTTGGTGTCACCGAAAGCCCGCGTGGGGCCGGCCGCGAGGCGCGCCGCGAGTTTGCTCGCCGCGGCAGCCAGTTCCTCGTCCGCCACCACCTGGTTCACCAGGCCCCACTGCAGACATTCGTCCGCGCTGAGCGTGCGGTTCGTCAGCAGAAGCTCCATGGCGCGCTTGTGGCCCACGGCGCGCGGCAACAGGAACGATGTGGCGCCGTCGGGCGTCAGGCCCACGCCCGTGTAGGCCAGCGACACCTTGGCCGACTGCGCCGCGATGGCGAGGTCCGCTGCCAACACCAGACCCACACCGGCACCGGCGGCGGTGCCATTCACGGCGGCGATGAGCGGCGCGTCCATGCGCGCCAGCGCGCTCAGGCCGGCGTGCAGGTTCGAAGTGAGCTCACGCAGGTAGTGCTCCACGTTGTCGCTGCCGGCCATCATGCCGCGCAGGTCCCCACCGAAGCAGAAGGCCTTGCCCGCGCCCGTCAGGATGACGGCGCGCACGGCCGGGTCCGTGGCAACCTGCACCGCTGCCGCATGGAAGTCGCGACCGAAGGCCTGGTCCATGGTGTTGGCGACTTCAGGGCGGTTCAGGGTCAGGGTGGCGACGGAATCCGCCACCGTGAGGGTCACGGTGCTCATCGTGGAAATCTCCAGGGGTTACTTGCCCAGCAGCTGGTGCAGTTGCTTTTCGAGGTAGGCCATCAGGCGATGGTCACGCTCGTTTTCCTTGTGGGTCAGATAGGCGATGGCCATGCCTTCCATGAGGTAACGGCACAAGTCCAAAGCCACATCGAAGGCCTCGTCGCGCCCTTCCCATTCGGGGAACAGTTCGCGCGCGGTGTGGTACCAGGCCTCTTCGAAGGATTCCTGCGCCGGACGCAGAATCTCGGCGAGTTCGGGCTCCGTGCGGGAAGCAACGCTCAGCTCGAAGAACGCCACGAACATGGGGTGGCGTACATGCGCCCACATGGCCTCCACGCCCTGCCGGACGCGGTCACCGTGCTCGGGCAGCCCGCGGGACATGGCCTTGCGAAACGCACGCAAGCGCTTCGCGTGCAGATGGTCCACGGCGGCACGCACGATGTCGATCTTCGAGGGGAAGTGGTGCAGCATGGCGCCGCGCGACAGGCCCGCCTTGTCGGCAATGGCCGTCGTGGTGGTCTGGGCATAGCCCAGGTCCACGAAGCACTTGATCGCCGCCTCGATGATGAGGCTGCGGGTGGCTGCGCTTTTCTGGGCCTGCCAGCCCACCGGGTCGGTGGCGGCGGACGGCGCGGGGGAAACCGGAGACTTGCTGGCCATGGTGGGAACGCAGGATGCGGTCGCTGTCGAAAAAAGTCAAAGGTGATTGAAACAAGCAGCGCTGACTGATAGCGTCCCCGGCGGGTCGCCTTTCCGGCCACCCGCAACCGACCATCCAGTACAGCTACAGCGAGGGGGCGACATGGGCCGTTTGACAGGCAAGGTGGCGATCGTGACAGGCGCGGCTTCCGGGCTCGGCAAAGCCGACTGCGAGGCGCTGGTGCGCGAGGGTGCCCACGTCATGGTGACCGACGTCAACGAGGCAGGGGCTGCCGCCGTGGCTGCGGCCCTGAATGAGGTTCGCGCCGGTTCCGCCGCCTCCATGAAGCACGATGTACGCGACGAGGCCCAGTGGGCCGCCGTGGTCGCCACCACCGTGAAGACCTTCGGCAAGCTGAACGTGCTGGTGAACAACGCCGGCGTCGTGGTCGTGGCCACGCCCGAAAGCACCACGCTGGAACAGTTCCGCTTCGCCAACAGCGTCATGTGCGAAGGCGTGTTCCTCGGCTGCAAGGCGGCCATCCCGGCCATGAAGGAAGCCGGCGGCGGCTCCATCATCAACATGTCGTCGGTGGCTACGCACCTCGGCTATCCGGTGTTCTTCGCCTACACGGCCGCCAAGGGCGCCGTAGCAGCCATGACGAAGTCCATCGCCGTCTACTGCCAGATGAACAAGATGAATATCCGCGCCAACAGCCTGCACCCGGGTGCCATCGACACTGCCATGGTGGACAACGCCAACCAGCAGCTCGGCCTGACGCGCGAGTACTACACGGAATCGCCGTGGGGCCTCGGCAAGCCCGAGGACGTGGCGAACGTGGTGGTGTTCCTGGCCTCGGATGAATCGCGGTTCATCAACGGCACGGAACAACTCATCGACAACGCCCTCACCATCCAGTAAGGGCTGCCTATCGTTGTGGGAGCGAGCTTGCTCGCGACTTCGCTCCCCTGCCCCAAGCCTTACTCGTCCGGCGCGATCGTGACGCGGATGCCGGCCAGGCTGGCGTCGAACTGGACCTGGCAAGACAGGCGCGACGTCGGCTTGTAGCCGCCAAGCTCTACCAGCAGCTCCTTCTCGTCGCCATGCATGGGCGCAAGACGGCTCAGGGAGGCCTCGTCGACGTAGACGTGGCAGGTGGCGCAGGAGCACATGCCGCCGCAGATGGCCGGGCTGCCGTAGTCCAGGTCCCGCAGGGTTTCCATCAGCGAAACGCCTTCCTTCGCCTCGACTTCGTGTTCCACGCCGTCCCGGTCGATTACCACAATGCCAGCCATCATCTTCCCCTGTTGCCAGAGCACCTGGGCCCTGGAGTGTTGCCGAAAGGCGCACCTTCGGCGCGCCGAAAACCGTTCGAAGGCGCGCAGTTTGCGGTGTTGCCGCCCGTCGCGCAATCCGTGGACGACCCGGCCCAGAAAAAAACAGTCATGACTGTTTCTTCTTCCCACCCCCTCCCCCTATAATCGAGGCTTCCAACGACCAGACATTCACCCGTTTTGTGCCGGCCCGGACAGGGTCGCGAGGAGCTCGCCATGGATCTCGGATTGCGCGGAAAGAAGGCCATCGTCACGGGCGCCACCAAGGGCATCGGCCGGGCCATCGTGGAACTGCTCGCCGCCGAAGGCGCGGATATCGGCTTCTGTGCCCGCAACGAGGACGAAGTGGCGGATGCCACCATCGCCCTCAAGCAGCGCGGCGTGAACGTGGTGGGTGGCAGCGTGAACGTGCGCGACGCAGATGCCTACAAGGCCTGGCTGGAATCCACCGCCGAAGCGCTCGGCGGGTGCGACATCTTCATCCCTAACGTGTCCGCCGGCGCCGGCATGGACTCGGAAAAGAACTGGTGGCGTTCGTTCGAAGTGGACGTACTCCACACGGTGCGCGGCTGTGAAACGCTCATGGAGCGCCTGAAGGCCAGCGGCTCGGGTGCGGTGGTCATCATCAGTTCCACCAACGCCATCGAAACCTTCGGCGGCCCCATGGCCTACAACGCCATGAAGGCCGGGCTCATCAACTACGCGAAGAATCTCGCGCAGTTCGTGGGCCGCCACAACGTGCGCGTCAACACCGTTTGCCCGGGCCCCATCTACTTCGAAGGCGGCGCTTGGGAAATGATCAAGGGCACCAACCCGAAGTTCTACGAGGCCACCGAAAAGGCCATGCCGAACCGTCGGTTCGGCAGCCCCGAAGAAATCGCGCGCACGGTGGCCTTCCTCGCCAGCCCGGCGGCCAGCATCATCACCGGTGCCAACCTGGTGGCGGACAACGGCTACACCAAGGGCATCCGCTTCTAACAGCGGCCACCCATGGAAACCCCTGCCCCGCGCACTGTCGATGCCTGGCTGGTTTGCGGCGGCCGCTACCACGACATCGACCACGCCCGTCTGGAGTTGCTCCGCCTGTTGGCGGAGCACCCCCATATTCGCGTGCGGGTGCGCGAGGACTACCGCGACCTCGAAGGCCTCGAGCAGGCAGATTTCCTGGTCACGTACACGGTGGACATGGCGCCGGATGACGCCGGTGCCGCGCGACTGCGTGACTTCGTGGCCGGCGGCAAGCGCTGGCTGGCACTGCACGGCACGAACTCACTGCTGCAACTTGAAGGCAAGCGTTGGGTAGCGCCGCGCACAGCACCGGTTTTCATGGAGACGCTGGGCAGCCAGTTTCTGGCCCACCCGCCCATCAAGCCCTACCGCGTCGAAGTGACGGACCCCACGCATCCACTCGTCGCCGGCATCGAACCCTTCATGGCAGACGACGAACTCTATTT
>JBEGRA010000404.1:0-6504 GCA_041180705.1 Pseudomonadota bacterium
CGCGCGGAGCAGGTCATGAGCGGCGCGACGAGAATGGTGACGAGACGATCGCGCGGGTCGGGGATGGTGCGCGTGGCCATGATGCCGGGGATGGCACAGGCGAACGAGGACAAGAGCGGAATGAACGCACGCCCCGAGAGGCCAACACCGCCCATGAGGCGGTCGAGCAGGAAGGCGGCCCGCGGCAGGTAGCCGGAGTCTTCCAGCACCAGGATGAACGCGAACAGGATGAGGATTTGCGGCAGGAACACCAGCACGCCACCGGCACCGGCGATGATGCCGTCGACCAGCAGACTGCGCAGCGGGCCCTCTGCCAGGAGGCTGCCGCACCAGGCGCCCAGCCCGGCCACGGCGGCTTCGATGCCATCCATGAGCGGCGCGGCCCAGGCGAACACGGCCTGGAACACCAGGAACAACGTGAGCGCCAGCAGGGCTGGCCCCAGCACCGGATGCAGCACCACGCGATCGATGCGGTCGGAGGGCGTGACACCGCCCACGTCCACGGCTTCGCCGAGCAGGCGGTGCGCCGCCGCCAGGAGTTCTTCGTCCGTCTCGGGGCCGGGCACTGGCACCGGCACGGGGCGGTCCAGCCGCGAGAGCAGCTCCAGCGCCCCGTGGCGCTCCACCGCCACGGTTTCCACCACCGGCACTCCCAGCAGCGCCGCAAGACCCGGGGCATCCACCTTCACGCCGCGCTTGCGGGCGAGGTCGCTCATGTTCAACGCCAGCACCAACGGCAACCCGGCCCGCCGCAAGGCCAAGGCCAAGCGCAGGTGACGACGCAAATCGGTGCTGTCGAGGACGCCGACCACTACCTCGGGAGCGGGTTCGTCCGCCAACCTGCCGCAGAGCAGATCGGCGGTGACCTGCTCGTCGGGGCTCTGCGGGTCGAGGCTGTAGAGGCCCGGCAGGTCCAGCACGCGCACCGCGCGACCGGCAGGCGTGCGGAAACGCCCTTCCTTGCGCTCCACGGTGACACCGGCATAGTTCGCCACCTTCTGGCGGCTGCCGGTGAGCAGATTGAACAGTGCCGTCTTGCCGCAGTTGGGGTTGCCAGCAAGCGCAATACGCAAAGGGGACGGCGAAGCGGTGGAGGACATGGCGGCGGCCGTGGCGGCGGCGGGTCAGCCCCGGCGCGGCAAGACCCGGATGCAGGCGGCCTCGTGGCGGCGCAGCGCGAACGTGGAACGCCCCACCCGCACGGCGAGGGGTTCCCCACCCAGCGCGCCGCGCGCAACCACACGCACGTATTCCCCCGGCACGAAGCCCAGGTCCGCGAGGCGGCGGAGCAAAGTGCTGCCATCCGCCAACAGGCCGGCGACACGCCCTTCGGCGTTCACGGCGAGGTCGGCAAGGCTGAGCGCGGCGGCAGAATTCGGGTCCATGGGGACATCCTAGCTGAGAATGGTTCGCATTTCACCTGTCGAACTGGACGTTACCGGGTTCGGTTCAGGGCCGCCATCAGCAACTACCGAAGGGGCAGGCCTGCCGGTGTAGCATGGTGGGATGTCTTCGCTCCCCGCTCCGCCGGCCGGCCGCCAGGCGGCCTTCGTTTTCGTCTTCGTCACGGTACTGCTCGACATGCTCGCGCTGGGCGTCGTGCTGCCGGTGCTGCCGAAACTCGTCGAAAGCTTCGTGGACGGCGACACCTCCCGGGCCGCCCACATCGTGGGCATCTTCGGCACCACCTGGGCGCTCATGCAGTTCCTGTTTTCGCCGGTCATCGGGGCGCTCAGCGACCGCTTCGGGCGGCGCCCCATCATCCTGCTGTCGAACCTCGGCCTCGGCGGCAACTACCTGCTCATGGCGATGGCGCCATCGCTGGGCTGGCTGTTTCTGGGGCGAGTACTCAGCGGCATCACCTCCGCCAGCATCAGCACGGCGAACGCCTACATCTCGGACATCACCCCGCCGGCCGAACGCGCGGCGAAGTTCGGCCTGATGGGCGCCGCCTTCGGCATCGGGTTCGTCATCGGCCCGGGCCTCGGCGGCATCCTTGGCGGCATGGACCTGCGCTACCCGTTCTGGGCAGCGGGACTGCTCAGCCTCGCGAACTTCGTCTACGGCTGGTTCGTGCTGCCCGAATCTTTGCCACGCGAGCGACGCAGCCGCTTCAAGCTCGCCAACGCCAACCCGGTAGGTTCATTGCGCTTGCTCGGCGCCACGCCGGACCTGCGGCGTCTTTCGGCCATGAGTTTCCTGTTCAGCCTCGCGCAGTACGCACTGAACAGCGTCTTCGTGCTTTACGCCAGCTACCGCTACTCCTGGACGACCACGAAAGTGGGCTTCGCCCTGATGCTCGTCGGCGTGTGTTCCGGCATCGTGCAGGCAGGCCTCATGCGGCGCTTGCGCCAACGCTACGATGAACGGCAATTGCTCTTCGCCGGCACCCTTTGCGGCATGCTGGGGTTCGTGTTGCTCGGGGTCTCCAGCGCTGGCTGGGGCTTCCTGCTGGCCGTGCCGCTGAACAGCCTGTGGGGCCTGGCGGGCCCCTCCGGGCTCGCACTCATCACCCAGCGTACGGCGGGTGATGCGCACGGTCGCGTACAAGGCGGGCTGGCGAGTTTGTCCGGCATCGCGGGCCTCGTGGGTCCGCTCACCTTCACCAGCGTGTTCGGCTTCTGCATTGCCGCGAACACGCCGCTGCATCTGCCCGGTGCGCCGTTCCTGCTCGCGGCCGGCATCGTGGCCACGGGTCTCGTGCTGGCCCTGCCGGTGCTGCGTCAGCCGCGCGCCGCCTGAAAGCACGCCCACTCGAAGCCAAGCGCCTCACCGCAAACGGAAGACCTGGGCGCTTGCCGCGCCGTCCCCGTGAATTGACTCGCTGCGCCCCACAATGTATTAATGTTAGGACAATCAACTTTGCGCCCGGTGCCTCCGGGCGGGAGCCGTGAATGACCCAGCAGCGTGTGCAATACGCCAAGCCGGCCCGCGATGCGGAAGCCGAAGCCTGGCTGCAGGAAGAGATTGCCGACCAGCAGCGGCGCTATGACGCTATCGTGGCCGAGCAGGAAAGCATTACTGCCCAGCGCGAGATCTGGTACGCCCAGTTCCTCGAGATCATCCAGACCCGCGGCTTCTACGTCACCGGCGACATGCGTCGCCTGGTCGCGAAAGAAGAAATACCGCAGAAGCCGGACCGCCCCGACGCCATGCGCGTCGTCTGGTAGTACCCGCTTCCCCCTGAACTTGCACGGAGTGCCGCCATGGCCCGCCCGCATATCGAACCGTTTGTCGAACTGAACGAAGGCTACAAGAAGTTCCGCCTGCGCGGCTTCGTCGGCGCCGAGTACAAGACCCTCTCGCTGGACCCCGACAACGGGGCCTGCACGCTGAAGGTGAAGTTCAACGGTGGCTTCAAGCGCCCGCCCGGCCTGTCCTATTCGGACGTCGAGATCTTCCTGCTGAACGGCGAAATGATCGTCGGCGGCAAGCGCTGCGTGGAAGGCCACTACTTCTTCATTCCCGCCGGTGTCGCCATGGGCGCGGTGGAAGTGCCGCAGGGCTGCGAGGCCCTGGTGTACTTCAACGACTCCGAACCGCACTTCGAGCCGTCCACCGAAAACCACCACTTCGCATTGGCGGCCGGCTACATCTCGGTGAACTCCTACGAGGACCGCCCTTGGGCGAGCGGCTCCATCGTGTCGCCTTCGACCGCGACGGGCGTGATGCTGAAGCTGTTGCGCTATGACCCGCTGACGGAAGCGATGACCTTCCTGTACTGCATGACGCCGGAATACATGCAGGACAACATCAGCTACCACGACTGCTCGGAAGAGAGCTATCACATCTGGGGCACCAGCTGGATGATGCAGTTCGGCGAACTGCCGACCGGCGGCTACTTCTGGCGCCCGCCGTTCATCAACCACGGGTCGTTCCGTTCGAAGCAGGGCTGCATCGCGCTTGGCCGCACGGACAGCAAGCTGCACAACTACTTCCACTTCAACCCCTGGTCGAACCCGTCCGAGAACCTGCATCGCGCCGCGGCCTTCCTCTACCGCCAGCGTCCGCAGCTGTTCAAGTGGATTGCCGCCACGGACCACAACCATCCGCACGGCCCGCAGGGGCAGGTGGAACCGTTGGCGCCCGCGGAAGCCCCGCCGGATTTCGAGCGGAAGGACTATGCTAGCGACCCTCAGGTGGCCTATCTGCACAAGCAGATGTTCAGCTTCCTGGAAGCCGACCGCAGTGCCCCCAAGGCGCTCACCCCCAAGGGCGCTGCCCGCCACATGGACCACTCGCACACCCATGACCACGATGGCCTCGGCCCCCACACGCACGGCCCCGGTGGGCATCATCACCACACCTAGCCGCAACCCCCGAGGTGGCGCATGAGGACGCGGGGCGGCGGTGCCGCCCTGGCGCTGCTCAACCGTGACCTCATCGACACCCAGTCACCGTCGCCGCTGTACTTCCAGCTGTTCACCGTGCTGAACGACGCCATCTCGCGCGGGGTCATCCCGAACGGTTCGCGCATGCCGTCCGAGAAGGAAATCTCGGACCGCTTCGAGGTGTCGCGCATTACCGCGCGTCGCACGCTCGCGGAGCTCGCCGCGAAGGGCCTCGTGGTTCGCCATCGCGGCAAGGGCACGTTCGTCCAGCACACCTACCAGCCGGATCCCATCGTCGCTCCGCTCAGCTCCATGATGGAGAGCCTCGGGCACATGGGCCGCGACACCACGGTCACGCTGCTGTCTAAGCGCATGGATACTCTGCCGGCGGACTTGCAGGAAGTGTTCGGGCTGGCGCCCGAGGCCCGCGTTTGCCATCTCGTGCGCGTGCGCAGCGATGGCGGGCGCGCCTTTGGCCACTACGTGTCGTGGACGCCGCGCTTCGACGCCAGTACGCCCCGCAAGGACTTCGAAACGCGTTCCCGCATGGATCTGTTCAAGGCCCATGGCATCAAGGTGGCGCGCGTGGAGCAGTACCTGAGCGCCGAAGGCGCCTCGCCGGAAATCGCGCGGGCCCTGGACGTGACCACCGGCAAGCCGCTGCTGAAGCTCGTGCGCTTTTCCTACGACGCCAGCGGCCGCCTGCAAGACCACCTGACCGCGCGCTACAACAGCGACCTGTTCAGCTACAAGATGGAAGCGGAAGTCTAGGACGCTTGGCAGTCGCCGCAGCGACTGCCCGCAAGGTCTACGCTCAGGTCGATGACGAGTGCGGCGCGTGCATGTCGTTGCGGTGCGTTTCCGGCAGCAGCCACATGCACGTGAACGTGATGGCGCAGGTGATGGCCATGTACACCGAAATACCGAAAGCGCTACCGGTCTTCCCCAGGATGGCCGTGGCGATGGACGGCGCCAGCCCGCCGCCGAAAATCGCGCCGAGCTGGTAGCCCAAGGTGGCTGCGGAATAACGCACGCGCGTCTCGAACATTTCGGAAAGCAGCGCCGCCAAGGGCCCGTACATGATGGAGCCGAACACCTGTGCAATGGCGATGCCCACCGAAATCCACAGGAAGGAACGGGTTTCCAGCAAGGGAAACAAGGCAAAGGACCAGCAACCGGAGAGCACCGCACCAACAAGATACAACTTGCGACGCCCGATACGGTCCGACAGGGCAGCGAAGCCGATGGTGGAAGGAATCATCGCCAACGCGCCGATCAGAACCCCGGAGAGCATCAGGGACTTCGGCAGTCCGAGGCCACTGGCACCACTGCCATAGGCCACCACGAACGCAATGCAGATGTAGAACGACACCTGCACGCCGATGAACGCACCGGCCGCCAGCACGATCTGGCGGGGATATTGGCGCAGGGCCTGCAGCACCGGCGCGCGCTGCACGACTCCGGCCGCGGCATTCGCCGCGTTCCTGGCCTGCAGTTCCCGGAACGCTGCGGTGTCCTCCAGCTTGAACTGCGCATAGACCGCCACGCCAATCAGCAACACGCTGGCGATGAACGGCACGCGCCAACCCCAGGCAGTGAAGTCTTCCGCGGAGGTGACCGCTCCCATGGCGAGGAATGCGCAATTCGCGAGCAGGACACCGACAGGAACGCCCACCTGCGCAAAGCTGCCGTAGAAGCCGCGCTGGCCGGCCGGTGCGTTTTCCGTGACCAGCAAGACGGCACCGGCCCACTGTCCGCCAATCGCCAGGCCTTGCAACACCCGCAAGGCGACAAGTAGCACCGGCGCGATCCAGCCGGTTTGCTGATAACCGGGCAACAGGCCAATGCACGTGGTCGACAGCGCCATCAGCACCAAGGCAGTGACCAGCGCGCGCTTGCGTCCATAGCGGTCGCCGAAGTTGCCGAACAACACGCCGCCCAGCGGCCGCGCAAAGAACCCGACGGCAAACGTGCTGAACGACGCGAACTGGGCGACGAGCGGCGGCATGGAGGGCGGAAAGAACAGTGCCGGGAAGACCAGCGCTGCCGCAGTGCCGTAGAGGAAGAAGTCGTACCACTCGATGCTGGTGCCCAGCAGCGCGGTGAAGGCAACGCGGCGCAGTTCACGCGGTGAATGGGCTGCGGCCTGCGCGGCTGCCGATGAAATATTCGT
>JBEGRA010000405.1:0-3507 GCA_041180705.1 Pseudomonadota bacterium
TCAGGCGCTGCTGCTTCGCGAAATACGGCATGGCTTCCGTGAGGCCATGGCAAAGCGCGTGGCCACCTTCAGCCGCAGGCGTTGCCGCGGCGGTGGCGCTGAACACGCCAGCGTCGAACAAGCCCGCGACATCCGCGGCCTTCACCGGGCCGTACGCAACGCGGCCAGCGTTGGTGGCGACTTCCACGAACGTTTCCAGCCACAGCAAGCCGCGCGAACCGTTGCGCACCACCTGCACGGCCACACCACGCTTGGCGGCCTCGGCTTCGATGGCGGCTGCAACCGCATTCGCACCCTTGGCGAGTGCCGCCGCGTCGCGCGGGACGTAAACCTTCAGCGCGCTCATGCCGCACCTCCGGTCGAAGCTTCAGCGGCCGCTTCGGCAGGCGCTTCCGCGAGCAAGCCGGCGAGCAGCGTTTCCACGCTGTCCGGCGTCAGGTGCACGTGGGGGTCGTCCCCGACCAGCGCGGCCGGCGACTGCGAGCAGAGCCCGAGGCAATACACGGGCTCGAGCGTGATGCGACCGCAAGGCGTGGTGACGGAGCCATGATCCATGGACACGCCGAGATACTTTTCCGCATGCGCCGCCACGGCATCGCCACCCATGGACAGGCACGACTCGGCGCGGCACACCTGCACCACCCAGCGTCCGGCCGGCGTGCGGCGGAAGAAATGGTAGAAGGTGACCGTGCCGTGCACTTCCGCGCGCGACAGGTTCAGCGCTTCGGCCACGAGCGGCACGGCTTCTTCGGGCACGCACCCCAGACGGCGCTGCACGGCGTGCAACACCTCGAGCAAGGGGCCCGGCTGCGGGCCCACTTCTGCCACCGCTGCGTTCACCGCAGCGGCAATGGTGAGGTCTGACATTCGTTACTGCTTTTTAGAAAGTGACGACGGTGCGGATGCTGGTGCCGGCATGCATGAGGTCGAAGGCCTCGTTGATGCGTTCCAGCGGCAGCACGTGAGTGATGAGGTCGTCGATGTTGATCTTGCCGTCCATGTACCAGTCGACGATCTTCGGCACATCGGTGCGGCCACGCGCACCGCCGAAGGCCGTGCCCTTCCACACGCGGCCGGTGACGAGCTGGAACGGACGGGTGCTGATTTCCTGGCCAGCGCCGGCCACGCCGATGATGATGCTTTCGCCCCAGCCACGATGGCAGCACTCGAGCGCCTGACGCATGAGCGTGGTGTTGCCCACGCATTCGAAGCTGTAGTCCGCGCCGCCGCCGGTGAGCGCAACGAGGTGCGGCACGAGGTCGCCCTGCACTTCCTTCGGGTTGACGAAGTGCGTCATGCCGAACTTGCGAGCGAGTTCTTCACGGCCCGGGTTGATGTCGACGCCGATGATCATGTTGGCGCCCGCCATGCGCGCGCCCTGAATGACGTTCAGACCGATGCCGCCGAGACCGAACACCACGACGTTCGCGCCCGGCTCCACCTTCGCGGTGTTGATGACCGCGCCGATGCCGGTGGTGACACCGCAGCCGATGTAGCAGACCTTGTCGAACGGCGCGTCTTCACGGATTTTCGCGAGAGCGATTTCCGGCAGCACGGTGAAATTCGAGAACGTGCTGCAGCCCATGTAGTGGTGAATCTTCTTGCCATCGAGCGAGAAGCGGCTGGTGCCGTCGGGCATGACGCCCTGGCCCTGCGTGCTGCGGATGGCGGTGCAGAGGTTGGTCTTCTGCGAGGTGCAGCTCTTGCACTCGCGGCATTCCGGCGTGTACAGCGGAATGACATGGTCGCCGGGCTTCAAGCCCTTCACGCCCGGGCCCACTTCGCGCACGATACCCGCACCCTCGTGCCCGAAGATGACGGGGAACAGGCCTTCCGGGTCGGCGCCGGAGCGAGTGAACTCGTCCGTGTGGCAGACGCCCGTGGCCATGATCTCCACCAGCACTTCGCCAGCGCGGGGACCCTCGAGGTCGACCTCGACGATTTCGAGTGGCTGGTTGGCGGCGAACGCGACGGCGGCGCGGGTTTTCATGGCGGCAGACCCCCAAATGGCAAGGCGAACGGCAGAGGCCCCGGGCAGGGAGCCCCGCCGGGACGGGAACGACTGCGAAGTTTACCTGCACCAGCCGCCCGCGCGTGGACTACAATCGATTTCATGATTGGACGGGAGCGCAAGATGCAGCCATCTCTTTTGTGCATGGGCGAGGTCCTTTGGGACGTCCTGCCCGGAGGCCGGTTTCTGGGCGGCGCCCCCCTGAACGTGGCCGCTCACGCCGTGAAGGCCGGCGCCAGCGCGGCCGTCTTTTCCACCGTGGGCGCCGACGAACTGGGGCAGGACGCCATCGCGGCCGCCCGCAGCCACGGGGTGGACGTGGCCCATCTCGCCACCCACCCCACCTACCCCACCGGTCAGGCCATCGCCACCATCGGTCCGGACGGCAGCGCCAGCTACCGCTTCAACGCCCCCTGCGCCTGGGACGCGCTGGAGGCCACCCCGGGCGCCCTGGCCGCCGCCGCAGCCGCCGACGTGGTGGTCCATGGCACGCTGGCCCGGCGCGAAGGCCAGTCCCGTGCGGCCTTGGACGCGCTGGTGAAAGCGGCCCGCGCCCATGTCTACGACCCGAACCTGCGCGTGCCCCATGATGGCCCGGAGGTGGCGCTGGCTGGTCTCCCCGGTGCCTGGCTCGTGAAACTGAACGAGGAAGAGGCCACGCGGTTCTGCGGCTGGCTCGGCCTGCCGGAGGAGGACCATGCGCTGGAGCGCTGGCTGCGAGAAGAACGCGGCGTCGACCGCCTGTGCATCACGCGCGGCGGTGGCGGTGCCTCGCTTTGGGTGAACGGCACGCACCACCACGGCGCCGCAGTGCCGGTGAAGGTGCTGGACACCGTGGGCGCCGGCGACTCATTCCTGGCGATGCTCACGGTGTCGCTGCTGGGCGGACTGCCACCGCAGACGGCCGTGGACCGCGCGCTGCGCGTCGGGGCACTGGTCGCTTCGCGTCCCGGCGCCATCCCGGATTACCGCCTGGAAGACCTTGAGGGCTGAAGCGCGCGGTCGACTACCGCGCGCGACACCTTCAGCGCGCTGCCACCTTCAGCAACAGCACGCCGTGCGCGGGCAACCCTACCGGGGAGCCGTCGCGCAGTTGCCCAATGGAACGCTGCCGCCACAGGTCGCGCGCAGCGGCGCCCACCGGCAGGCCAGCGGCGGCAAGGTTCAACTGCCAAGTGCGCCAGTGGTCGCCCAGGTTGAAGATGCCCACCGCCTGGCTGCCATCCGCCAGCGGCTTCACCCACACCTGCCAGCCATCGCTGTCGTAGGTACGCACCGCGCCCTTGCCCAGCGGGTCCTGGTTCACCGCCAGCACTTCGTCGTTCGTCAGCAAGTTGCGGGTGAACTCATCCAATGCCGTCAGGTCGTTGCCCAGCAACAGCGGCGCTGCCAGCAAGCTCCATAAACTGAAGTGGCTGTACTGCTCATCGGGCGTCAGGCGGCTCGGGTGCAGGGCACCGCCCCAACCCACGCGCCCCACGACTAGCATGTCGGGG
>JBEGRA010000406.1:0-2761 GCA_041180705.1 Pseudomonadota bacterium
CCGCCGTCAGCACCAGGTCCGTCACACGCGCTGCACCGAAATACTACCGCCGCGCACAGCAGCTTCCGCCGGCCATGCGCTCGCCCGGGGCAACCCTGCGGACTACTCGTTATTCACGGACTTCGACTCTCCTACCCAACTGCGCTTCTCGGCCGGGCCGGCGTGTTCGCGCTACAAGCCTTTCGACCATCCGCTGCTGCACAGTTCCTATTTGTCCCTGTTTGGGCTCGGCGCCATACCAGCGCTCGTGGACAACCGTGTACCCGTTACGTTGAAGAAGGGAGCAGGGTGCGCGCAAAGCCTTTCCTGTCTGCACGAGGCGGATCTATTGCGTCTTCATGCCGGCTTGACTGACGCCCGCTGGGTACATCTGGGGACCACCTCCTATTCGCTGTTGGCGCCACTGCCCAATCTTGAAGTGGACGCACACCGTCAGCCCGCGCGTTTCTATCCGCGTCGCGCCTTGCGTGAACTTACGGGCCTTGCCGACTGCCATTTCGTTAACCTGCCGCGTTTGCTGGCTCTCGAACTGGTGTGGCGCCATCGCTGGTTTGCGCCGGCCCGAGTGGACCACTGGGTCATGCTGGCTCGCGAAGCCGGTGAACGCGTGGCAAGTGAAGTTCAGGAACTGGAGGGGTGGCTCATCTCCTGAGCCTCGCGCCTTCCATACTTTGCGCCTATGGTTTGCAGCCCCCCTTTCCCTTTCAGACTCACCTGGTGTTTCGCCAGGAATGCGCAAGCCTGCCCTGTTCCGGCGCTAGCCGGACAGCCCGGCACGAGTCGGTCGGTGCTGCCCCGCAAGCTGCGGGACGCAACGACCGACTCGTGCCGTTCTGCCCGTCTTTCACCGGAGTGTTCGTTGTTGAAGTGAAGGGAAAGGGGGGGTCTGCCCATGGCCATCCAGCCAACTCGCGTGAAGTTTCCGGTCATCACGGAAGTGGATACGGCTTTGCTCGCAGCCGTGAATTCGCTGCCCCTGCCGCGTGCGGCTGAAAGGCTGTTCAACCTTTCAAGCCGAATCGTTCGAGATGGCCCTCCGGAGGCACGGGGCGAAGAAGTGTTCGGGGAACTGCTGGTCCAGCACGACCCGTTCGAGCCTGGCTTCGCAGAAAATCTCGACGCTGTCTTGCCGTTTGGCAACCCGGCCGTCGTGGGCAGCTTGCTGGCGCGTTTCCCGAACCACTCGCCGGTAATCGCCCTGCGGCAGGTTTGGGCCATTGCCGCCGCACGACCCTTGATGGCGGCGTTTCTGGCGCGGGGTGTGCTCTCGGCGCCGGTCGCAGCGGCGCTTCCGGAAATCGTGCCCGAAATGCAGCGCCTGGTAGCGCTCGCACTGGAGGTAGCCCCTCGTCCGTATTACGCGAGAAACGACGAAGGCACGGGTCCGCTGCGTGGTTCGGCCTTGGCCAGGGCCTTGGTGTCGTGTCTCAAGAATGAAGGCGGAATTCCGCCCTTGGGTGGATGGACCGCTGCAAAGTCCGGCCTCCAGCTGCGCTTCCATTGGGCTGCCATGGCCCAGCGGAACAGGGAAGCAGCCGAACTCCTGACTGCCGCCATGGAAATCACTGGCGTGACGGTTTACCTCCTGGAACGCGAACTCACGCGTGGCGCCGCGGCCTGGTCGCGTGCGGGAAGACCGCTGGCGAAGTTGCCTGCCGTGAAGAGCGTCTACTTGCCGGAGCGTGTTCAGCGCTGGTTGCAAAAATCGGCCTGCCTGCGCTCGTTGGTGCTGAAAGACGCGCCCACCCCCTACCTGCGCTGGTCGCGCAAACAGCAAGCGGTGCGCCTCGCCACGGAACGGCTGGTGGAGCAAATCCAGGATGCTCTTCAGTCGGCCGACTATCGCCGCGCAGGAAAACTCTTGCTCAAGGTACCGAACGGTGCCGTAGCAGACGACGTTTTGCGTGAAAAACTCACTCCACCGCCGCCCATGCCGGCGCAACTGATTTCACACATTGTTTCAGCCAAAGCTCGCCGCTCTCCGCATTGGTTGCCCATGGCGCCGCAAGCGGCCGATACATGGCGGAAACGCGTGCCGAAAGTCCCGCTTTCGGAATGGTGGCCGTGCACCGTGGACGAAGTGGTAGCTGGGCTGGTCGCGAATCGTTGGACTTGGCGCGATATCCGTGTCGTGGAAAGAGCGCGTTTGCAGGTGAGCTGGAAAACCGCTCATCAAAAGGCCTTGCTGTCGGCAAACCTGTTCGCTGCCGTCACCGGGACATCACGCGTCTGGCGCTCGGCCGGGCCGCGCGTCGCCTTCAGCCTTGCCCGTACTGCAACCGCCGCCGCTGTTCCGCTGATGCGCGAAGCATTGCTTGGCATGCCAAACCTTCGACCACTATTGGAATACGTGTCCGAAAGCCCGAACCCGGAAAGTTTGCGGCAAGACTATGCGGTGCTGATGTCGGCATTGCAGACCGCCCAAGGTGACGACCGTGGCCACGCGCTGCGTTTTCGTCTGGAGGCGCCTCTCATCGGAACACCAGAGTGGAACCAGGCTCCCGAATGGATACGCGAACCCAAATATTTTCTCGCGAAGATGCCGGCATATTTGCAGCACGGCGGCAAACCACTGAACTTGCCGGGCTTCGTTGCCGTCTTCGAACAAGAACTCTCCACTACCCAGTGGCCCTCTGCCGAAATAGCCGCAGCTCTGTTGTCCTGGGCGAAAGTGCGGCCGGAATCGGCTCGTCGGTTGCTGGCGCGGCTATCGGTAGACGTTCTGGCGTCGTTGCTGAAACTTCCACAGCTTCCGGCTGGC